>NZ_DATNPA010000256.1:0-29083 GCF_036703385.1 Allocoleopsis sp.
CTGCTTAACTAGCGTATGCATCTGAACGTGACAAGCTTCTGGTGGAGAAGACGCCAGTTCTAATTCCAGAATGATCGTGGCTGCCGTTCGGTACAGGGTGCCGTTAAAGGTTTTTTCGCCTCTGCAAACGCGAAGGGATGACTTGCTGAAACGACCAAAGTTCTCTAATGCTTGCTGAATGACTTCAAGTGATGCCGCATTCAGCAGTACCCCCAGCGGCTGACCCAGCAAATGTTGGGCTGAAATGCCGAGATAGTCCTGAGTATTGGCGCTGACTTGCAGGATGATTAGCTCAGGATCGCTTAAGGCGAATAAAACACCATACGGCTGAATCGAACTTGCGAAGTGTACTGGTTCGAGGGCGACTTCGCTGAGATGGTCTTTTGGGGCGTTACTGGGTTCAAACCCACTCATGGCGAGACGATGGAGAGGCAATTGATGATTTCATAACCAATTGAAACAGAGGATGCGACAGATCATAGATTGAAACCATTGCCTCCAGAAGGCTGGTGCAATTCAAAATCCAAAATGGTATCAGTCCTTGTGACAGCACAAGGGCTTCTATATGCAGTGTATCGAAAAATTATTGCGATTAGTTAAGCAACACTGAAAAATTCTAAAGAAAACATTAAATTGTTAAGCAAATCTAAAGAATGGATAGATTCTCAGATACAGAGAATCTAAAGAAAATATTAAATACACCACTTGATCAGGAGTATGGGCAATGGTGATTACCTCCTCAATGCTGCGTTTGACATGGGCTGTTATTGAAGAAACTTCGATTAATGACCTGTTGACTCTCTCAGATACGATGTTGATCAAGCTGCTCTTGCAGCAAGTCGCTCAAAAGATTTTGCTGAGTGGCGAAGAGGTTTGCGCTTTGTATAGCTACCTCGGCTCAAAAGTGTCCTTGATCCGCGACATCGCTGAATCCCGTCTTACTCAAGAAACCAGGCTGCTGGGGAGCGGCTTCATCGTCAAGCAACCCTGTTTATTTCCATCCCTAGAGTCAGCAGAAACATTGGGAAAACCAGCATGAACATTGACCCGTTTCAACCATCCAACGCCTGCCATCTAGATGAAATTCTTTCCAGCTAGCCAAACAACTGGAACGAACTCCAATTCTTAAGAAGTGTTTACGAAGGCGATCGCCGCATCGCTCCTTTGATGATGTGGAAACGTTTCACAATTGATCAGCATCGATTAGTCAAATTAGTGAATAATCAGTGACAATGCCATGACTAATGACCCCATAAATGAGCGAACTGTTACAGTTCTTGACAGAGTCGCTAGCCTTGCACAACCTCGGTGATAGCATTCCCTAGATGCTCTATGTCACATTGAGAAAATAACTATGGCAGAAGAACTTACTGGACAAGCTCCCATTTTTGGCGGCGGCACCGGCGGCTTGCTGACCAAGGCTCAAGTTGAAGAAAAATATGCCATTACCTGGACTAGCCCCAAAAAGCAAGTCTTTGAATTGCCGACCGGTGGCGCAGCGGTGATGAACGAAGGCGACAACTTGCTGTACCTTGCTCGCAAGGAGTACTGCATTGCTTTAGGCGGTCAGCAACTGCGGGCAAAATTCAAAATCAACAACTATAAGATTTACCGGGTTTTTCCCAGCGGTGAAATCCAGTATCTCCATCCGGCAGATGGTGTCTTCCCCGAAAAGGTCAACAAAGGGCGTCCCTATGTCGGTAAGAATGACCGCAATATTGGTAGCAATCCAGAACCCGCTACGCTCAAGTTCAGTAGCAAAAAACCATACGAGGTGTAATTAGTCGGTTGCAGGTTAGGAGGTTGCAGGTTATAGGTTAGAAAGTTGCAGGTTGAAGGGTTAGAAGGTTAGCAGGTTACAGTTTACAGGTTATAACTTCCCACCAAAGCTGCACCTCGCTGTACTAACAACCTTTCAACCTTCAACCTGACAACCTATCAACTCTTCAACCTTCCAACCTGACAAGCTTCTATTCGGAAAAAGAATGATTCTCCCGGATTTCTCACAGTTTGTAGTACTGGCTAAACAGGGTAATTTTGTGCCGGTTTACCAGGAGTGGGTAGCAGATTTAGAAACGCCCGTGTCCGCATGGTATAAGGTGTGTGCGGGTCAGCCTTACAGTTTTCTGCTGGAATCGGTAGAAGGTGGGGAGAATATAGGACGATACAGTTTCTTAGGCTGTGACCCTTTATGGGTATTGGAAGCGAGAGGTGATGAGTCCAGCGCCCATGCACCTATGGCGTACCGCACAACTCAGACGCATCGCGATGCCTCGGTTCAGGTGTTTGAGGGTGACCCATTTGAGACTTTAGCCAATTGCCTAAAACCTTATAAGCCCGTTAAGTTACCTCAACTCCCGCCCGGAATTGGCGGTTTGTTCGGTTTTTGGGGTTATGAACTGATTCGCGCTTGTGAACCGCGTGTCCCAGTTTATCCTGCAAAGGAAGGAGACTTACCTGATGGACTGTGGATGCAGGTGGATAACCTGATTATTTTCGATCAGGTCAAGCGAAAGATTTGGGCGATCGCATACGCGGATTTACGGGATGCTAATGTTGATTTAGAGCAGGCGTATCAACAAGCGTGCGATCGCGTGCGTGCCCTGGTGAGCAAACTTCAACTTCCCCTCAATGCGGCAGACACGATATTAGAATGGACACCCCCAGCTAGTACGACTCAGGAACTGTCCTATACAAGCAACACAGAACCCTCGCAGTTCTGCGCGAATGTCCAAAAAGCCAAAGAGTACATCAAAGCAGGGGATATCTTTCAGGTTGTCCTCTCCCAGCGCCTCTCGGCAGAGTACAGCGGCGACTCCTTTGCACTGTACCGCTCTCTGCGACTGATTAATCCTTCCCCTTACATGGCCTATTTCAACTTCGGGGATTGGCAAATCATTGGTTCTAGCCCAGAAGTGATGGTGAAGGCCACCCAGTCACCCCAAGGGAGAAGCATTGCAACCCTGCGACCCATTGCCGGAACTCGACGCCGGGGTCAGACACATCAAGAAGATGAAGCCCTAGCACAAGAATTGCTGCAAGACCCTAAAGAAATTGCCGAGCACGTCATGCTGGTTGACCTCGGTCGTAATGATTTGGGTCGTGCCTGTAAGAAAGGTACGGTAAAAGTTGATGAATTAATGCTGATCGAGCGCTACTCCCATGTTATGCACATTGTCAGCAATGTGGTGGGCGAACTCGATGAGGAGAAAACGGCTTGGGATTTGCTCAAAGCGTGTTTCCCGGCGGGGACTGTCAGCGGAGCTCCCAAGATTCGGGCGATGGAAATTATCCACGAACTCGAACCCGAACGGCGTGGCCCTTACTCCGGTGCCTATGGCTACTACGATTTTGAGGGACAACTCAATAGTGCGATCGCAATTCGCACGATGGTCGTTCGCCCCACCGATTCAGGCCAGCATATCGTATCTGTTCAAGCCGGTGCTGGTTTAGTGGCAGATTCCGAGCCAGAGAAAGAATACGAAGAAACCCTCAACAAAGCAAGGGGACTACTAGAGGCAATTCGCTGTCTACGGATGTAGGGAGTAGGGAGTGGAGGAAAAAGATTTTCATGCTTTCGTTGTGTACTTCCGTTCATGGAAGTCTCTTGCATAAATCAGAGAAAACCCTCCCCAACCCTCCCCGAAACTCCAGAGAGAGCAAGATTTCTTTCCCATGAAATAAATGTCTTAGTCCTTATTCCCAATCTCTGGAAAGGGGTAACTGTTGTTTGGGAAAATAGCACTATTAGAAGACTTGCATAAATTGCCAACAGCCAACCGATAAGTACAATAGCTACGTAGCCAACTCCCAGCTCCCATCCCGACGTTAAAGGTTCTTCTACTCAATTGAAACAACGCTGGCTCTATGCGCATTTTATTTTTGCATTCCAACTTTCCAGCCCAGTTTCGGCACCTCGCTGTCGCCTTAGCCCAAGACTCCAATCATAAAGTTGTCTTCGGAACAACTCGCAAGGAAGGGACGCTCCCCGGTGTCTATAAAGCTATCTATACTCCCTCCCGCGAAGCTCACCCCCAAACTCATCACTATGTGCGAACTTTGGAAAATGCGGTGCTTCAGGGTCAAGCGGTTTATCGTCTAGCTGACCAACTCAAGGCTCAAAGCTTTATCCCAGATGTGGTCTATGCTCATTCCGGTTGGGGGCCAAGTTTATTTATAAAAGATATCTTCCCAAAAGCTAAGCTTCTTTGCTATTTCGAGTGGTTTTACCATGCTCATGGGTCGGATGCCGACTTTGACCCAGGTGAACCCCTGACGGCTGATGATGAAGCTCGAATTCGTATCAAGAATGCTCCCATATTAATCGATCTCTATAGTTGCGATCGCGGACTTTCTCCTACCTATTGGCAACGGCAGCAATTCCCACCCGAATACCACAGCAAAATTAAGGTTCACCATGATGGTGTTGATACTCAATTCTTCCAGCCCCAACCAGGCGCAAAGTTATTCCTACCCCGGATTAATCTAGACCTGCGAGAAGTCCCTGAAATCGTGACCTATGTGGCACGGGGAATGGAACCCTATCGAGGTTTTCCACAATTAATTGAGACCGTAGCATTGCTGCAAAAGCGACGTCCTCAGTGCCATGTCGTCATTGTGGGAGAAAACCGCGTGGCTTATGGCAAGACGCTGCCCGACGGTAAAACATACAAAGATTTCATGCTAGAAAAAGTCCCTCTCGACCTCAACCGAGTCCACTTTACAGGGTTGCTCCCTTACCCTGAATACTTGCAAGTTCTCCAAGCGAGTTCAGCCCATCTTTATCTAACTCGTCCTTTTGTTTTGTCCTGGTCAATGCTAGAAGCACTATCCGCTGGTTGCTTGGTGGTGGGTTCTAATACCGCACCCGTGATGGAAATGATTCAAGATGGCGTGAATGGCTTATTGGTGGACTTTTTCGACACGCAAAAAATTTGCGATCGCATTGAGGAAGCTCTTGACAATCCTACCCAGATGGCTCCAATTCGTGCTGAAGCAAGAGAAACAATTTTGGAGCGTTACGACCTAGCGCAATTACTCCCGCAGCACTTGCAGTGGATACAGGAGGTTGTTTAGAAGTCAACAACTTTGCCCACTCTCTTGACCAAAAAGGGAATCGGGAATCGGGAATTGTTTGTTCTACTCCCTACTCCCTACTCCCTACTAGGCGAGTGGCTCACAGCGCAGGTGGGGTAAAAATCCCCTTACTGTTATCTACCCTACTCCCCATTCCCTACTCCCTACTTCCCTTTAAGTGGTTTCTCGGAGGAAGATCATGAAAACCGCAGCCATTCTTTATCAGCCAGAAGGATTCGATACTGGCGGTCAGCGCTTGATGGGTCGTCAAGCCGCAGGAGAGGGATTCCTCAAAGCCCTAGCGCGTCATGGCACGGCAGCGTCTTTATATTGTTGTACCAAGGAGAAGACAGCCTTTGAAGACTTTGCTCAACGGGTTCGTCCTTGGCTATCGGACTCGCGCCAAATTCGCTGGCTTCCGGCGGGTAATCCCTTAGCTCTGGCAGAAGCGGGTACTCTCTACAGACCCGACCCCCTAATTAACGAACTGGCTTGGCAACGGCGCTTCGCCAATCAACAGGCATACAGTCTCTGCGGCGTCACCCATACCCTGGCGAGTAAAGGTGCAATGGCGGGTATTGGTGATTTGCTAATAGCTCCCATCCAGCCTTGGGATGCCATCATCTGCACCTCTAGTGCTGTCAAAATCATGGTGGAACGGCTCCTAGGGACTTGGGCAGAGTACCTCGCTCAGCGCCTGGGTGCTAAGCCTGCAATTCAGTTCAAGCTGCCAGTAATTCCGCTAGGCGTCGATTGTGAGGCATTCTCCCAAGGTCAGATAGCCCAAGAAACCCGGAGTCAACTGCGCCAAAAACTGGGAATTGGCTCGGATGACCTCGTGGTCTTGTTCGTCGGTCGGCTGATCTTCCATGCCAAAGCCCATCCAGTCCCTATGTATCTTGCCTTAGAACGGGCAGCCCAAGCAACGAATGTCAAGGTACATCTGATTCAAGCTGGCTGGTTTGAAGACCAGCAACAGGAACTAGCCTTTAAAAACACGGCTTCTGCTTTTAGCCCTACCGTTAACCATCTTTTTGTGGATGGACGGCAACCACAGATTCGCCAAGATATTTGGTCTGTCGCGGATATCTTTATCTCCCTAGCAGACAATATCCAGGAAACCTTCGGGCTAACTCCAGTTGAAGCAATGGCGGCAGGATTACCTGTAGTTGTGGCAGATTGGGACGGCTATAAGGACACGGTACGCCACGAATTGGATGGTTTTCGCGTTCCCACCTTGATGCCCCCTGCCGGGTGTGGTTTGGATTTTGCGGCAAATTACCACGATGACAGTCTAAACTACAGCACCTATGTGGGTCACATCAGTCTGATGACGGCAGTAGACGTTGATGCTTGTACCGAAGCGCTAACCGTCTTGTTTACCCAGCCAGAAGTGCGTCAACGTATGGGAGAAAATGGTCGCGTCCGTGCGCGTGGAATCTATGATTGGTCAGTTGTCATTCGGGCTTATGAAACCCTTTGGCAAGAATTAGCAGAACTACGGACAAAAGCAACAACATCAGCGCCTGTGGCTCCAGGAAAACCGCCCTATCCCCTCTGTAACGACCCCTTTCATTTGTTAGCTCACTATCCTACCCAGAGTTTGGGACAGGATGTGGTTTTGGGTCTCGGTTCGATGGCAGCACCTGAAAAGCTACAGGCACTCCGCAGCACTTGGATGACGAACTTTGGGGCAGACAAGCGATCGCCAACTGCGATGATCGATCAGGTACTAGAAGCGATCGCTCAAGAAGGCTCTCTAAAAGTAGCAGACATTTTACAGCGCTTTGCTGGCTCTGAACTGGGTGCTGTCGTCTATCTATCCCGAACTTTGGTATATCTGCTCAAGTTTGATGTGCTGCGGCAAGTCCGCTGAACTAGGCGTATGTAATACCATTTCGTTTTTAAGGCGCTACAGATAGATCCCCCCAACCCCCCTTAAAAAGGGGAGAGCAAGAAAAGTATTTATAGCAAACATTTAGAGAATTGGTATAGCTAACTCGAATGGGAGAGTTCTACTCTCATTTCCCCTCTCCCCCTCCTCTTTGGCTCAGAGATCGCGTACTCTATGCTCTGCGAACTCTTCGCCTGGAGTGGTTCATATCATAAAAGAGGGAAATTAACCCAGAGGTTGTGTTACATCAAGCCCAAATCCTTCAAGCTGCGTCGTGTAATCTCAATTCGGGCAGATGCGTCCTCCGGTTTATTGAGGTCGAGGGTTGTTGCAAAGAAGTAGACATTACTGTTTTGCTCTAGATAGCCCACGAACCAACCTAATTCTGGTTTTGTGCTATCTAACCATCCTGTCTTCCCTCGCAGGGTGTAGCTTGGAGTTTGTTCACGCACCATAATGTCTTTAACCAGATTCATTGTCCGTTCCGAGAAGGGTAAATTCCCTCGATACAAGCGTTGCAAAAACTCAATCTGCTCCTTTGGCGTAATTTTCAGCGGCCCCTGCAACCAGAAGCGATCGATGTCTTCAGCAGTACCAATTTGACGGTTGCCATAGCCCACTTTGTCAATAAATTGCTGCATCCGCTGATGTCCAGCTCGACGTGCCAAAACTTGATAGAACCAGACAGTTGAATTTTTGAAGGCTTGACGCAAATTTGTATCGTGATTCCAAGCCTCAACTGATCGGTGAACTCCATCCCAGGTAAGGACAGCCACATCATCCGGTATGACACCCGTTTCTAATGCCACCATTGCATTGAAAATTTTGAACGTTGAAGCTGGAGTCATTGCCGTGGCATTGCGTGGAGAATTGTGTTCGTAGGTTCGGTTTTGCTTCGAGTCGTAAATTAAAATCGATCCTTCTAGTCCTAATTCTCTGAAGTGTCGTCCCAAATCCGGCGATTGATTTGTTGCTGCTGTTAGATGTCCAGATGAAATCGAAGAAGGTTGAGCCAGAACATGCGCCCCGAAGCTAATCACGCTCAGCAAGACGAGGCATCCAATCACTGTAAAAATAACAGAGCGCGAGTTGCGCTTTGCGTAGCACTGAAGGTATCGCCACAAACGAATCACCATGTTTTTGTTTTTCTGTTCATTGAGTTAGTTAAGGGCTTCACTCTACCAGGGAGTTGAGGTTTCAAGTCAATGTGTCGTAGCATAGGCTTCTGAAATATTACTGCTAATCTTTAGCAATAATTGTCCCTCACTCATCAAAGTCAAGACCTAATAAAACCGCTTAAAACTTCAGATTTGCTCCCTCGATGTGACCGCATGGAAAAACCAACTCAATCCGTAACCAGCGCCCGGCAACCCTTTCTTTTTCCTGTAAGGTTGAGCGGTTGGACAGTTGTGGTCATGGCGATCGCTCTTTTAGTTGCCACACCTGTATTATTCATTTTGGGCAATATTTTTGTGGATGCTGGCGATGTGTGGAAGCATCTGGCATCAACGGTTTTATGGCGTTACATTACCAATTCCTTTTGGCTGATGATGGGGGTTGGGTGTGGTGTTTTGGTCATTGGGGTGGGGACAGCATGGCTGGTAACCATGTGCGGCTTTCCAGGTAGTCGTCTATTTGAATGGGTACTATTGCTCCCTCTCGCTGCGCCTGCCTATGTGCTGGCTTACAGCTATACGGACTTTTTGGAATTTTCTGGGCCGATACAAACAACGCTGCGTAACGTGTTCGGCTGGGGTTATGGGGACTACTGGTTTCCCAATGTGCGATCGCTTTGGGGTGCGATCGCCATGCTAACGTTAGTCCTCTATCCCTACGTTTATCTCTTGGCGCGGGTTGCCTTTTTAGAACAATCGGTATGTACCTTAGAAGCAAGTCGCAGTCTTGGTTGTAGTCCTTGGCGCAGTTTCGTCACTGTGGCATTACCCTTAGCACGCCCTGCCATTATGGCGGGTTTGTCTCTGGCGCTGATGGAAACACTCAATGACTTCGGCACAGTACAGTATTTTGGCGTGGAAACCTTTACCACGGGGATTTATCGCACTTGGTTTGGTTTAGGGGAACGAGTCGCTGCTGCTCAACTAGCCGCCTTTCTCTTATTATTTGTCCTCTGGCTAATTTTACTGGAGCGCTGGTCACGACGTCGGGCACGATACTATCAGAGTGTCGCTTCGCAACGCCGACTGCCGAGTTATCGACTTATAGGAATACGTTCTGTAGGTGCCTGGTTAGCCTGTTTCCTGCCTCTCGGTTTGGGTTTTCTTCTACCAGCCTCAATTTTGCTGGAGATGACGCTGAAAAATGCCACAATCGCGTTAGATAGTCGCTTTTGGAGCTTTGCTCGTCATAGTTTTATTCTTGCCGTAGTGACTTCCGTCTTGGGAGTGGCGATCGCCCTGATCATGGCATACGGGTTACGTCTGCGATCGAACGCGGGAATGCGCTTCGCGGCGCGCCTTGCCTCAATGGGTTATGCTGTGCCTGGTTCTGTGATTGCGGTGGGCATTCTCATTCCCATTGGTCAACTCGACAATACCATTGATGCTTCAATGCGTACCATCTTTGGCTTATCAACGGGGTTGCTGCTCAGTGGCACCATCACCGCCTTAGTGTATGCTTACCTCGTGCGTTTTCTTGCCGTTTCCTTCAGTACGGTTGAGGCAAGTTTAGGCAAAATTAAGCCGACTCTGGATGATGCTGCTCGTTCTTTGGGTTACAGTTCAAGTGAGACATTAGTCAAAGTGCATACACCCATAATGCGGGGTGGTTTGCTAACGGCGGGAATGCTGGTTTTCGTCGATGTCATGAAAGAACTGCCAGCAACCATGATTGTCCGGCCTTTTAACTTTGATACGCTAGCGGTTAGAGTTTACAACCTCGCCTCAGATGAGCGATTAGCGGAGGCTTCAGGGTCAGCATTAGCGATCGTTTTGGTGGGAATTATCCCAGTGATTCTTTTGAGTTGGCAGATTGCGCGATCGCGACAAACTCAGAATCTCCCCTCTTAGCATCTGCCCAATAATCTGAGGGAAATCTTTCTTCCCAATTACCCATTACCCGTTGTCAGGAAAGTGGGCGCTGAAGCGCTCACTACAAACATGCGCGATCGCCTATATAAATAAAGAGGCGCACCCAAAGGCGGGTACGCCCTATTTCAAAACAACAACAACAGTAGGGACGTTTTGACCAAAATTAATGGGATTCAAGCCCCGCCCTTCCACATCAAATGATTGTCATAGAGTTCAAGGCTAAGGGAAAAACAACTCAATATGCTGCCATAGACGAGGCGATAAGGACGGCTCAGTTTGTCCGTAACAAGATTATCCGTTTTTGGATGGACAATCGAGGGGTGGGACAAAAAGAGTTGTATCGTCACAACACGGCACTGAGGGCTGAGTTCCCTTTTGTGAAAGCTTTAAACTCTCATGCTTGCCAAGTTGCAGTAGATAGGGCATATATGGCAATCAATCGGTTCTACACTAACTGCAAGAAGGCTATCCCAGGCAAAAAAGGCTATCCAAGGTTCAAAAAGAACTGCCGTTCCGTTGAGTACAAAACTTCCGGTTGGAAACTTTCTGAGGATAGGCGCTCAATCAATTTCATTGATAAGAAAGGGATAGGCTCGCTTAAACTCAAGGGAACGTGGGATTTACACTACTACCAGTTAGACCAGATAAAACGGGTTAGGTTGGTACGTCGTGCGGACGGCTACTACGTACAGTTCTTGGTGAATGCTGAGAACAAAGTAGATGTAGAGTTAACAGGCAAAAATATTGGATTAGATGTAGGACTCAAAGAGTTTTACATCGATTCCAATGGTCATACTGAACCTAACCCTAAGTTTTATCGGACTGGTGAGAAACGGCTGAAGTTTCGGCAACGGAATGTTTCTCGAAAGAAAAAAGGCTCTGTCAACCGCAAAAAAGCCATTAATAGACTAGGGCGAGTACACCTCAAAATAAGTAGACAGCGTGAAGAACATGCCAAGAGAGTGGCACGTTGCGTCATCCAATCTAACGATTTTGTTGCCTACGAAGATTTGAGGATTAAGAACTTAGTGAAGAATCATTGTCTTGCCAAATCTATTAATGATGCAGGTTGGTATCAATTCAGGAAATGGCTAGAACATTTTGGAGTCAAATTCGGCAGGATAACTATTGCGGTTAATCCTGCTTATACATCCCAGGAATGCTCTAGTTGTGGCACAACAGTCAAGAAATCCTTGTCTATGAGAACCCATGCTTGTAAATGCGGGTTTGTTTTAGATAGGGACTGGAATGCCGCAATTAATATTCTGAAATTAGCCTTGAGTACCACAGGGCATGTGGGAACTTGGGTTATAGACCCGAACGCTTCAGGAGATTCGGCCTCTACTCTAGTTGGAGCAATCCTGCTTGGGCAAGCTGGGTCTATGAATGAAGAATCGCCGCTCCTTTAGGACGGCGAGTGTCAACGAACGTCTCTACTTCCACCCAGCGCGATCCATCACCTTAACCGCCTCTGGATTCTTTTCACCGTAAGCAACAACTTTGAGATTCGATTCTTTAAAATCCCCAAAGCTAGCGACCGCAGGATTCGGTTTCAAACCTGAAACGACAGGATACTCATAACTACCATTTGCAAAGATTTCTTGTGCTTCTGGAGTCGCTAAGTACTCAACAAATTTGATCGCGTTTTCCTTATGGGGAGCCTTAGCGGCGACACCAGCGCCACTAATATTAATATGGGTTCCACTCTCATTTTGATTGGGGAAGAAAACCCCAACTTGGGAAGCCGTTTTTTGCTCTTGAGCGTCTTTAGACTCCTTCAGTCGCGCTACATAGTAATGATTCACGATCGCAACATCACATTGACCGGCTGCTACCGCTTTGATTTGTGCTGTATCATTGCCTTCTGGTGGACGGGCAAAATTACGCACTAACCCTTTTGTCCATTCCTCAGTCTTTTCAACACCCTTGGCTTCAATTTTTGAGGCAACCAGAGACTGATTATAGATATTGTCTGAACTGCGGACACAAACCCGCCCTTTCCACTCGGGTTGAGCTAAGGCATCATAGGTCGATAGCTGGTCGGGTTTTACTTTGTCTTTGTTATAAACAATCACACGGGCTCGCTTTGCCAAACCAAACCAGTACCCTTCTGGACTACGCAGATTTTCTGGAACCGCTGACTCTAGTTTGGTAGAGGAAATCGGTTGCAGAACGCCTTCCTTCTGTGCTCGCCAGAACCCACCTGCATCAACAGTAATCAATACGTCGGCTGGGCTATTTGCCCCTTCACTCTTGATGCGTTCAATCAGTTCGTCGGCTTTGCCTTCAATTAGATTTACCTTGATTCCCGTCTGTTTGGTGAAGTTCTGGTACAGCGCATTATCGGTATCGTAGTGACGGGATGAGTAAAGGTTAATTTCGCCTGCGTTGGCTTTGTTCGCTGTGGCGTTATTGGCATCAGCGTCTGCTTTAGGTGGCTGAGTGGAACATCCCACCGTGCTCAGAAGCGCCAATCCAGAGAAAAGGGCAACTACACTGCGTCTAGTAAGGTTCATTCGCGATCGCTTTTTCCTCGTAACGTTCTCGATAAATGAATGCAGTCAAGTCGCTGACTTGACTTAAGTATTATACCGTTAATGCAATAAATTCTTAATAGTTTAATGCTAAAGTTTCCTGACTAAAGCAAGACGCTTCGTGGAGGTAGGGTATGATGTCACCCCTCAAGCTCATGGCTTCAACCTGAGTTCGATAGAAAAATAGGTTTACTGTGCGATTCAGAAACCTATGTCATTGACTAAGAATATTGTGAAGCTTATTGCATTCTATTTCTGATTAGCTTCCCGTGCGCTTGAGTACCACAAAAGAATGAAAATCACAGAAAGCGGCGGAAAGCCCCTACTCCTGACTTCTGAACTTCTATCTAGATAGACAATCGGGGACGTATCCCATAATGCCGATAGTGCCAGTAATCCCGCAAAATCTTGTCATGGTCAAAACACAGATGACCTGGAATATCCCAAGCGTGAAAAATCCCTAAATTTTTAGCATCATCAGCCGCTTGAGGTTCACCTTTCCCTGTCGCAATAAACACAACACTGAGAGTATGCTGACGAGGGTCACGGTTGGGATCTGAATACATGTGAAACTGCTCAATCAGCTCAACCTGCAAGCCAATTTCTTCCTGTGCTTCCCGCACCGCTGCTGTTTCTACCGACTCTCCATAATCCACAAAACCACCTGGAATTGCCCAACCAAAGGGAGGATTTTGGCGTTCGATCAAAATAATCGGTCGATGAGGTCGGTCTACTAACTCAATAATGATATCAACAGTGGGAACAGGATTTCGGTAGGTCACGAGCTGAGCCAATAAATCTATCGCATGTCGCACTCAGCATAACTGGAGTGGTGAAGACAAATCTAGTCCCAAGTGTTAATTGAGGTTATCACAATCACATGACTTGGGAATGATCCTCAACCCGTCCCTACCGTGATAGTGTCTTAGGAATTGCTTGCTCTGATATTTCTTTACTTCGTTATGGCCTTTCCCAGATCTAGTGGTATTCTGCTGCATCCAACTTCCTTACCCAGTCGTTTTGGTATTGGTGACTTAGGCTTAGAAGCTTATAAATTTATTGATTTTTTGGCACAGAGTGACCAGCAACTGTGGCAAATCTTGCCGTTGGGGCCAACGGGATATGGCAACTCTCCTTATATGTGTTACTCATCAATGGCGGGAAATCCACTGTTGATTAGCCCAGAAAAGCTGCAAACTCAGGGGCTACTAACGGATGAAGATTTTGCTAATTTGCCAGAGTTTCCCGTTGACCGTGTAGATTATGAGCGGGTGATTCAAGCGAAGATGCCCATGCTTCATAAAGCCTGCGATCGCTTCCAAGCGAATGCCTCAGAAGTCGAAAAAAAGCAATTTTCAGGGTTTTGTGACGCTACAGCGAGCTGGCTTGAAGATTATGCCTTATTTATGGCTTTGCATGACACCTTTGGCGGGACAAGCTGGCATACTTGGGAACCAGAAATTGCTAAGGCCCATCCAGAGGCGATCGAAAAGTGGCGGCAGAAGCTAAGTGCTGAAATCTATTTCCACCAATACTTGCAGTTTGAATTCTTCCGTCAGTGGTCTGAGTTAAAGCAGTATGCTAACCTGCACCATATCCAGATTATCGGCGATATCCCGATTTATGTGGCGCACAATAGTGTGGATGTCTGGGCGCATCGGGATATTTTTGCGATCGATGAGGAGACGGGTGAAGCCGCTTTAATGGCGGGTGTTCCCCCCGATTATTTCAGTGCAGATGGTCAGTTATGGGGCAATCCGGTTTACAAGTGGGAACCGTTACAGCAGGATAACTTCCGCTGGTGGGTGCAACGCTTTCAGGCAACGCTGGATTACGTAGACATTGTTCGGATTGACCATTTCCGAGCCTTTGAGTCTTACTGGGTGGTCGAGCAAGGCGAAACGACAGCCAAGAATGGGAAGTGGATTGAGGCACCGGGAGATGCCTTTTTTAAGGTTCTTAAAGAAAAAGTAGGCAATCTGCCGATTATTGCTGAGGATTTAGGTATTATCACGCCTGAAGTAGAAGCACTGCGCGATCGCTTTGAGTTTCCTGGTATGAAGATTTTACAGTTTGCTTTTGGTGGAGGCCCCGGTAATCCTTATTTGCCTTTTAACTATGGGCGTAACTATGTCGCTTATACCGGCACTCACGATAATGACACAACAGTAGGCTGGTTCAATCAGCTCTCCCCACACGAAAAAGATACTCTCTTACTTTACTTAGGAAGTGTTAGCTCTGATGGTATCCAGTGGGATTTAATCCGTCTTGCCCTCAGTAGTGTGGCAAACCAAGCCATTATTCCGGTGCAGGATTTGTTAGGGCTGGGTACAGAAGCTCGAATGAACTTTCCAAGCAAACCGGAAGGGAACTGGGAATGGCGATATCGACCCGATACTTTGACCGGGGAATTAAGCGATCGCCTCAAAACCCTAACCTACCTTTACGGTCGTGCTCCAATCCGTGCTTAAAACTGGGTTGTTAGTTTCTAGCTGTTAAACAATAACCTAACAACTAAAAGCTAACAACTTTTCTAAGAGCTAGGATTAGCCGCAAAGCTAATTTCCTGAACCTCATAGGGGGCTCCCATTTGCTTGGCTGATTCCTTATTAAACTCCACCAAGACGCCTCCTGCATTGCCAGCTCGAACCACCAGTCTTTTATCCGCGACCCAAGTCCGCTTCGTTCCTTCGGGTAAGGTTCCTTCAAATTCAGTCTTCCCATCTGCAACGATCCGAAGCCAAGACTGAGCTTTGAGGGTGACACGGACTTGGACTGGTTTTCCGTCTTGACTGCGTTGCGTTACTTCAGCAGCTTTGGTTGGTTCTAATTTCTGTAGCGGCTTGGGTCGAGTCGAAGGGCTAGGTGATGGAAACTGTTTGACTTGCGACGGATAGTCTTCAGCTCGACTCATCCCACCTTCCATCGCAGAACGCCTAACCAGAAGAGATAAACCGCTCACCGCGCCAATAACCAAGCACACATATAGCAAGTAAAGGTGCATAGGTCGCAGTTGAGCAGCCGGTAAGTACTGCCAAGCCGGCTTGACAAACTGTAGAGCTGACCCCGTCGGAAAAGCACTGGCAAACTCTGCCCCATTTAGACCCAGCGCCTCGGCAAAGCGCTTAATAAAGCCTTTGATATAAACGGGCTCTGGCAATTCATCCAGCCTACCCTCTTCAATTGCATTCAACAAGCGTGCTTGAATCCTAGTTTGAGCTGCCACTTCCTCCAAAGGGATAGACTGTTCGGTGCGGAACTGGCGGAGTCGAGACCCCAGTTCTTCTAATTTCTCGACTTGTTCTTGCGGGAAATGGCGTTTGTTCTCCTTCATACCCTGTACTCCTTCATATCTGCTGGCACTTGTACTGATGTTAGGTGGACTCGGTTTTTGAGGAAATCTATTTCAAAATCATTAAGGTAACGGTAGTGACCGCTAGGGAGTACCGATCCACGTTTGGGTTGTAATTGAATCGGGCCAATTGCAGTGCGGTGCAGATGAATCACTGGATAGCTTAGCAGTTCGGCGACACGACGAATCTGCCGATTTCTCCCCTCTGTCAAAACAATTTCCAAAAGTGTGTCCTCGACGCCACGCTGAAGTATCTGCACTTGAGCAGGTAAGGTTTTTTTTCCTAACAGGTCAACACCCTGACGCCAAGTTTGTAGAACTGATTCAGGTGGATGACCCTGCACCCAAACATGATAAGTCTTGGGAACGTGATGGCGAGGATGGGTGAGGAGAAAAGTCAGCGCCCCGTCATTGGTGAGGAGCAGTGCACCCGTCGATTCCGCATCCAATCGCCCAACTGGATGAATACCCTGGCCTTGAGAGAGAGTTTTTGGCAGTAGGCCAAGAATTGTAGGCCGATTCCTAGACTCACGGCACGTAGAAACGACTCCAGCGGGTTTATTAAGTAACAGATGAATAGACTGAGGGCGGTTGCTCGGTTTTACAAGTTTGCCATCAACTTCGATCGCGTCTGTTTCGGGATTAGCTTTCTGCCCCAGATGCACAACGCTACCATTGAGTCGAACCTGTCCGGCTTCGATCATCTGCTCAGCTTGACGCCGTGAGGCTATACCCCACTGGGAAAGAATTTTTTGCACTCTTTCTTCCATGATGGTTCGACTACTGTATGAGCGTTTACGTCTAGAGAAGGGCGATGCACTAGAGGGATACTCTGTCACAAGGGAGAACCTCCGGGAGGAACACCGAGCACTACAGAGCGTCGCCTATGCTTGGATCAACCTGACTCAACTATGTACAAATATTACAAGAATGGGGTTAACTGCAAGTACTCCGTTTTTTTTGCCCAAAACAAGTGTAAGTCATGAATCAATGTGTCAGGAACACAAGTATCACAAAAGCTTCTGACATCTTAGACAAAATCGGTAAAAAACTCGTGAAGAAAACTTTTTTCTCTAAGCCCTATTTATTTGGAGGTGCTATGGACGTTGAAACACCAGATACTGTGAAGTCCCAAAGAAGCCGGATAATCAGCAAAGTATTATCACCAGCAGTACAGTTGTGGTTGCGATCGCAAGTGGAGCAAGTTGAAACACTAAAATTCAAGATTATTGGGGCTGATCGCCAAATCCTCTCTGGTCACATCCCTACAGTCTCTGTCACAGCAAGTCGTGTGGTATATCAAGGACTACATCTTAGTCAAATTGAGCTGGAAGGCACTGGTATTCGCGTCAACCTGGGTCAGGTGATCAAAGGCAAGCCCTTGCGCCTTCTCAAACCCGTACCCGTAGCTGGTCAGCTACTACTTTTTACCAGTGATCTTCTCGCCTCTCTTCAGGCACCTTTATTATCTACAGCTGTAACCGAATTTCTGATCACATTACTCAACTCCAATGGAATCAGCCATTCACTTGACCCCTTACAAGAGCAACAAATCAGCTGGCAACACATTGATATTGAAGAGGGTCAACTAACCCTCTTGGGCACACTTACAGACGCGACCCTACAGATAACGCCCATCGTCATTCGTGCTGGCTTGCATTTGGCAACACCTCAAGTACTGAAACTCAACCCTCTACAAATTCAGATCTCACAAACATTACCACCCTTGGTTTTAGATGGCTTCCAGGTAGATTTAGGTTCAGAGGTGAATCTTGAGGAACTTGCTTTAACTTCTGGACAGATGCTGTGTCGTGGACGCCTGACAGTGCTTCCCTAAGCGCAGTTCAACAGCTCCGTTTGAACAAAGGCTTAATCTGGCAATAAAACTGGGACAAATACCACAAACTTTTAGCGAAAAATGCCAAATTTCCAATAGCTAATCAAGCCTAATGCAATCACCCCATTGACTTGATATTAGACCAAGCCCGATCGCAGTGCCACAACGGCTACCTGAACTCGGTCATCAACCGCTAGTTTGTTCATAATCCCTCGAACATGAGTCTTAACTGTATTGGCACTCAGGTAGAGTTTCGTCGCAATCTCGGGATTACTGTAGCCTTCGACAATTAGTTTTAAGACTTCTAGTTCTCGCTGCGATAAATTGGCGATATTGCCGGTGGGAGAAGGCGGGGTGAGATGTTGAAGGACTTGACGACCAATCTGAGGGTCTAGATAAGTGGCTCCTTCAGCCGCTGCTGCGATCGCCTTGAGCAATCGATCTACACTGGCTCCTTTAATGCAATAGGCATCCGCACCACTAGAAAGCGATGCAATAACTTCCTGTTCAGTGGTATGGGAAGTTAGCATTACGACTCTGATGTGGGGCAGGGCTGCCTTGATTTGCTGAGTAGCGGCAATGCCATCTAAACGCGGCAGACCAATATCCATCACGATGAGATCGGGATTCAATCTCTTTGCCGCTTCGACGCCCATGTAGCCGTCTTCTGCTTGTCCCACAATAGTGATTTGTGGATGAGCTGTTAATGACTGCTCTAAACCCAATTGCATCATTGGGTCATCTTCTACAATCAAAACCCGCAAAGATTTTGATTCGGTGGGCAAATCTATAGATGGCGGAGTTTCAGATGGCATGGTTGGCGCTTACGGCAATCCAGTCGAACCTTACAGTATTGTATCTAAATCCACCAGACGGCTTGCGCGATACTCGGTTACCCTTTCCCTTTACTATCTTCACTCCCTTCAATGGGTTCCTGCCCACCCTTATAATCCCCAGACTGGGGTTTTTGGGGTCGCGAAAGGCTTTACCTTCAATCCCTTTATTCATCCACCCGAGTCCCACATCTACTTAATGGTCAAGAAATGTAACAATTATGCCGTCATGCTGGTTTTATGTCTTGACAGCGCCTGAATAACCCGATAAGCTTGCATAGCATACCCGGGTAAAACGATTGAAATTATATGCAAGACAAGCAGAAGGTTACGTTGTATCTCCCACCAGGACTCCATCGCCAGCTGAAAATTAGAGCAGCTGTTGACGCCGATTCCATGTCGGCAATGGTAGAAAAAGCAATCGTTTTCTACCTGCGCCACCCGGAAGTGGTAGACGAGGTCGAAGCATCCTACGGGAAAACCCATCGGGTATATGCCTGTCCTGAATGCTCTAGCTCCGTAGTTATCACACAAGGAGAACTGGTTTCCCTGAAAAATCAGCCCCATATTCTGGCAGAAGATATTTCAGTGGAAAAGGTACGAGAAGAAGTAGGTTCCCCTACAGGCGCTCAGGGAGAAGAGGAATTAGTTCCTTGTTAATGCTTGCTAGCTCAAGAGCCGATTGTGTTGCTTTTTTGATGATGCTTGAGCAGTGGTTGCGCCGTCTCTAAACTAGGTCGATAGTCATGCAAGAAGAGATCAGTATACTCATTCAAGCTCAATATCCTCTAATCTACCTCGTGACTTCTGAGGAAGAGCGGACAGAACGAGTGATAGCCAAGATTGCTCAAGAAGCAAAATCACCCCAACGGCGTGTTTTTATCTGGACTGTCACCCACGGAATTGTTGAGTATGGTCAATCACGGCACATCACCCAGCACAACACTGTCTCTCCGGAAGCAGCAATCCAATGGGTTATTCAGCAGAAAGAAGCCGGTATATATATCTTTAAAGACTTACATCCCTTTATTGATTCGCCAGCAACAACCCGATGGCTACGAGATGCGATCGCTAGCTTCAAGGGTACGCAGAAAGCCATTATTCTGATGTCCCCCTTGCAGCAGGTTCCTATTGAGCTGGAAAAAGAAGTAGTTGTTATTGACTACCCATTACCCGACCTCTCAGAACTGAACCAAGTCCTGTCTCATCAGCTAGAGCAAAACCGAACTCGTCGCCCTGCGACCGACACCCGAGAAAAGCTTCTGAGAGCCGCATTAGGCTTAACTCATGATGAAGCAGAAAAGGTGTATCGCAAAGCTTACGTCAAGTCGGGTCGTCTCACTGAAGGCGAAGTTGATATTGTCCTTTCCGAGAAAAAGCAACTAATCCGCCGGAATGGAATTTTAGAGTATATTGAAGAAGATGAGACCATCGATTCGATTGGAGGCTTAGAAGAGCTAAAGCGATGGCTGAAGCAGCGCTCCAATGCCTTTACCGAACGGGCGAGAGAATATGGCTTACCCCAACCGAAAGGGATGTTAATTTTAGGGGTTCCTGGATGTGGTAAGTCTCTGATTGCCAAAACTACATCTCGTCTTTGGGGTCTGCCACTACTGCGCCTAGATATGGGTCGCGTGTACGATGGGTCGATGGTAGGTCGCTCAGAAGCTAACCTACGCAACGCCCTCAAAACGGCAGAATCAATTTCTCCAGCTATACTGTTCATTGATGAGTTAGATAAGTCCTTCGCTGGCAGCAGCGGGTCGTCTGATTCCGATGGGGGTACCTCAAGCCGCATTTTCGGTTCCTTCCTCACCTGGATGCAAGAGAAAACCTCACCCGTTTTCGTGATGGCAACAGCGAACCGAGTTGAGCGTCTACCAGGAGAATTCCTCCGTAAAGGTCGTTTTGATGAAATCTTCTTCGTCGATTTACCGACAGCGGAAGAGCGGCAGCAAATTTTTAGCATTCACCTAAGTAAGCGGCGTCGAGAAATTGCGCGCTTTGATCTGGATCAGTTGGCTAAGGTTTCCGAGGGATTCTCTGGAGCAGAAATTGAGCAAGCTATAATCGCTGCCATGTATGAGGCATTTGCTCAAGACAGAGAATTTACCCAACTGGATATCATTGCCGCCATCAAAGCAACTCTACCGCTTTCCAAGACAATGACCGAGCAGGTAACAGCCCTGAGGGACTGGGCTAGGCAGCGCGCGCGACCTGCGGCGTCCTCCGTTGCTGAATATCAGCGAATGGAGTTTTAAAAGCTTTCTCCTGCTCCCAACAGGAGGAAAGGCTAGCAATTTATTCGCTAGCAGTTTGACAAAAAGGCCGCACAAGTTCGAGCGGCTCCAATGCAAAAGCAAAACGCTACGTTGTCGTTTCTCTACTATCTCTACTGGAGGAAATCCCAATGTCTCACTTTAGCACTCTGCGCACCAAGATCACCGACGCTGAAATCCTGAAAGCTTCTCTCCGTGACCTGGGCATCTCTGTTAAGACGGAAGCTGATGTTCGTGGCTACAACGGTCAGCGCGTCCGGTCTGACATCGTTGCTGTTCTCGAAGGCGAGTATGACCTCGGTTGGTCTCGCAACAGTGATGGTTCCTTTGATCTGATTGCTGACCTCTGGGGTGTTGCTAAAAAGCACAACCAAACCGAGCTGATCAACTCGATCAATCAGAAGTACGCCGTCAACAAGACCTTGGCAGAAGTCAAGCAGCGCGGCTTGCAGAATGCAAACGTTAAGTTGGTTCTGCAAAAATAGTCAGTCCGTCTAGGCGTTCCCAAGCTCACGGGTTGACCAATGACAGGTTAGCCCGTTTTCTCTACCTGCTAACTCAGTAGGCACAGAACACTTTAAGAAAATAATTTACACCAGAGAGCTTGTCTAAATCGCCAGTTTCTTATCTAAAATTCTTTAAACCTCCTCTGAATTGAGGAGGTTTTGTGTTGAAGTTAGCTTATAACCTGGGTTCTAATAATTTTGGCGAAGGTACAAGAGAATTCCCCGTGCGATCGCCTCTGCCATTTGGCGCTGATAAGCTGGGGATGCCAGTCTAGAGGCATCCCCAGCTCCCGTTACATAACCCACTTCCACTAAGGTGGCGGGCATCGAATTATTTCTAAGGACGTAAAATCTCGCTTGCCGTACCCCTCTGTCTGACGTACTTAGGCTTTGTAAAATACTATAGTGAATCGCTTGAGCCAAACGCTGACTAGAGAAGTAATAGGTTTCTATTCCATTCACATCAGGACGGCGTAAACTAATCGAATTAGCGTGGATGCTTACAAAAGCAGATGCACCTACCTGTCTGGCAATTTGAACTCGTCCCTCTAGACTAATAAAGCGATCGTCTGAGCGCGTCATCACGACCTGAATACCCTGTTGTTGCAAGCTCGCCGCGACTTGTAGGGAAATCGCTAAGATAATATCTTTCTCGCGCAATCCGCCAATCCCGATCGCTCCCGCGTCTTTACCACCGTGTCCTGGGTCAATCACCACAACAGTACGACCGTATGGCACGCGAGAGAAGGAGTCAGGCGTCGTTGTCCGGATAGGTGGTCGTACAGGAGGAATGGAGCCAGTGGGAGGGAATACGGCTCTTGTCTGTCGCAGTTGTAGCGCTAAAAGTTGGTCAGTGAGTTGATTGAGCTCTCCAATCTGAGTCCCTCGACTAGGCTTGACCAAAATGGCTACTGTGCGGCGGTCTTGCTGCCGGACGAGTATCTGGGAAATAGCACTTCTGGCATCGAGTTGAGGCCCCCTAAGTTGCCCAGCCAGTTGAGCATTCGGAATAAGAATCTGATAAGTATTGGCTCTGGCGTTCCAACGGCTGGTTGCCCTGACCCTCTGGTCAGCCCGAATGACCAATTGAGTCCCCTCATTGACCAGTTCAATAGCCTCAATGATGGCGAGACGGTTGGCAGACGTTGCGGTGTCCAATGGTGGAATTGAGGGAGTAGAAGCGCGTGGTGGGGATATTACCGCGACAGGTTGAGACGTTGTTCTGGGCGTTGTCGTAATTCGCTCAGGTGTGGGTAATTGCACCGACCACTGACTGGGGGAAAGAGCTTGAAACAGTACTTGTCGGGGGTCGATGGTATAACCTGGTGCTAACTCTACGACGATGCGAGTCATCTGGGAATTATATTGCCCGACTCGAACTTCCCGAATTGCCCCAGCGATTGGCTGATTCAGCGTTGGGCGTCCCAGGGTTGTACCCGGTAAATCAATAATTAAACGCGTGGGGTTGGCATACAGTTGAGCTTTGGGTTGAACACTATCGTCTGTTGTAAATACCAGTTGATTTTGATTAGAGTCAAAACGCCACATGAGAAGTTTTGCGGCTTCAGCAGGAGATGAAACGAGAAAAATGCTTGACAAACTGGGAAGTAGCAGTAGCCACTGAAATTTCATCATGATTGCTCCGGTTGCCAACGTTTGCTTCACCAGGGTAGATAAGAAGCACAGAGAGCTAGACTCCCTCAGCTAGTTGGTATAGTCTGCTTGATCGCTCCTCTTCCATTTATAGATACTGGTGCGACATTACGATACAAGGAGGAATAGGTCGCTACCTTTTTATGCAAATTTCATGCAGGGTTATGAGCATTATTGACAAAAAGGTGACAAAAATTAAATTGGAACGCTGGGAGTGACAGCCTAGATTAGGACTAATCAGAAGCATGAATGCGATCGCAAAGCGGGACGCAGCCGCGTCCATCGCCCAAGAACTTGAATCTATTGTTACAGAGTCTGCCCTCTTTAACTGGGAACAGTTGCCAGTAACCTGGCAAGAGCAGCTGAACAGAGCAAGCTCATCAGAGGATTTCCCCAGTTGTATTGTTTATCCCAATACAACTGAAGAACTTAAGCAGGTCATGGCCTGTGCTTACAGGAACGGTTGGAGCGTCCTCCCCTGCGGGAGTGGTAGCAAATTAGGCTGGGGTGGACTGGGCAAGGATGTTGACCTCGTTATCAGTACCGAACGTCTGAACCGGGTGATTGAACATGCGGTGGGTGATTTGACGGTTACCGTAGAAGCTGGCGTTAAGTTAGCTGATTTGCAAAACCTGCTCCTCAAGGAGGGTCAATTTCTTCCCCTCGACCCTGCCTATCCTCAACAGGCTACTTTGGGTGGAATTATTGCCACAGCAGATAGCGGTTCTTGGCGTCAGCGCTATGGTGGGGTTCGGGATATGTTGCTGGGGATTTCCTTTGTCCGCAGTGATGGGCAACTCGCTAAAGCCGGGGGTCGGGTGGTGAAAAATGTGGCGGGTTATGACTTGATGAAGCTGTTCACAGGGTCTTATGGCACGTTGGGTATCTTGACAGAAGTAACATTTCGTGTATATCCAATGCCCCTAGCATCGGGGACTGTTGTGTTAACGGGTGATGGAGATGCGATCGCATCAGCCACAAAAACCTTACTCGCATCTGCGCTAACACCTACAGCTGTCGAGCTGCTTTCTACCCAGCTTGTCACTCAACTGGGTTTGGGTCAAGGCATGGGCTTAATGATGCGTTTCCAAAGCGTGAAAGAGAGTGTCAACGAACAGTCTTCTCGGATACTTGAAGTTGGGCAAAAGCTAGGTTTAGGAGGCACTCGATATACTGATGCAGACGAAGCGAGTCTATGGAAATCATTACCCGAACAAATCTGGGCGACACCCCAACAGCCAACAATTACTTGCAAAATAGGAGTATTACCGACTGCGGCTGTCACAAGTTTGGCTCACCTAGATACCCTAACGTCTCCAGCAGGATTTGGGTTAATTCATGCTGGGAGTGGATTGGGGCTATTGCGGCTTAATCCTGAGGTTGCGACGCCTCAGAAAATTATGCAATTACGACGTTATTGTGAATCTCAACGTGGTTTTCTGACTGTTTTGGAGGCACCGAATTCTTTGAAGCAACAGCTGGATGTCTGGGGTTACGGCGGCAACGCATTGAATGTTATGCGAGGAATTAAACAGCAATTTGACCCCAAAAATCTTTTAAGTCCTCAGCGGTTTGTGGGAGGAATTTAGATTGAAAAGGTGCCAGACATCAGAATACAGGAGTCAGGAGTCAGAATACAGAAGTCAGAAAGGGGAATTATAGCAGTCGCCAAGGTGATTAGGACAAATATCCCCAAGCGAATTGTCAATCTCTGCTTTTGAAATGTCCTAACCGTTGTGACGGTTGCTATAAATCAAATTTTGAATTCTAGATTCTGAATTCTTCTGTGAAAAAATCCTACCAGGGCAGACAAAACCATCCATTAAAAAATACATAAAATATGCAGACTTCATCTACCACACCTAACACTAATTTGCCAGATGCAGACTCGCTACGGGGGGATTCACCGAAATCTCTACAGGAAAATCCGATTGATGCTCAACCCTCTCCTGGAATTCCAACTCCTGGTTTTGATGCCTACCATCCCCCAGAGCAAAAGCTGCTAGATACTTGTGTTCACTGTGGGTTTTGCCTTTCTACCTGTCCGAGTTATCGGGTAATTGGTAAGGAGATGGATTCTCCGAGGGGTCGAATTTATCTGATGAATGCGATCAATCATGGTGAGGCTCCCCTTGCTGAAGGTACGGTACAACATTTTGATAGTTGCCTGGGGTGTCTCGCTTGTGTAACTACTTGTCCTTCTGGGGTTCAGTATGACAAGTTGATCGCGGCGACTCGTCCTCAAGTTGAGCGAAACTACCCGCGTAGTTTAAGCGATCGCATTTTTAGAGCGCTCCTGTTTAATATATTCCCCTACCCTGCACGCCTGCGTCTCTTGCTGCCGTTTCTTTATCTGTATCAGAAATCGGGATTGCAGAAACTTGTTCGCGCTACAGGTTTGCTGAAGAAATTATTCCCCCGCTTGGCGGCAATGGAGTCGAATTTGCCACAAATTACCCCAGATGCGTTCCGAGATAATCTACCAGATGTTGTCCCAGCGCAAGGGGAGAAGCGCTATCAAGTCGGTGTGATTTTGGGTTGTGTGCAGCGGGTGTTATTCTCGCCTGTGAATGCAGCAACGGTGCGCGTCTTAACGGCTAATGGCTGTGAAGTGGTGATTCCGAAAACTCAAGGGTGTTGTGCTGCACTGCCGGAACATCAGGGACAACGCGAACAATCCCAAGCGTTAGCACGACAGATGATTGATAGTTTTGAGGGTACAGGCGTTGATTTTGTGATTATCAATGCGGCGGGTTGTGGTCATACTCTCAAGGAATACGGTCATATTTTAGAAGATGACCCAGAGTATCGGGAAAAAGCTAAAGCATTCGTGGCTAAGGTAAAGGATGCTCAGGAATTTTTGGCGCAAGTGGGACTGACGGCGAAGCTTTCACCTGTTACTGATGAACCGCTAACGATGGTTTATCAAGATGCTTGTCACTTATTACATGGGCAAAAAATTAGCGTGCAACCTCGGCAGTTGTTGCGGCAAATTCCTAATGTGAAGTTGCGGGAACCTTTAGATGCGGCTTTGTGTTGTGGTAGTGCTGGGGTTTACAACATGCTGCAACCGGACGTGGCGGATGAGTTGGGACAGCAAAAGGTTGAGAATTTGCTAAATACGGGGGCGGAGTTGATTGCTTCAGCTAATCCGGGTTGTTCGTTGCAAATTAAGAAGCATTTGGGGTTGAAGGGGAAGGAGGTTACTTTGATGCATCCGATGGAGTTGTTGGATTATTCGATTCGCGGGGTGAAGTTGCAGAAGTAGAGATTGCCCTCACCCCCCAGCCCCCTCTCCCAATGTTGGGAGAGGAGGAGTTAGATAGTAATGGTAGGTTGAGTGATCGCATCGCTGCATTTTTGCATAAATGTCGTAGATATTGGGGATGTTGGAGGATGTAATCGCACCACCCGTAAAATCCTCCAACTAGCAAGTGCACTAAAGCGATGGTATGGAACATTATTCTTTGTTATCACAATAATTCAGATAACTCCTCTAAGACTGACGCAACTCAAATACTGACCTACTCTTTGGCAAATTTGAGGGTTAACTTGGGAACTATGTATTAGAGCTATACTTGCTTTCCTCAGTTATGGTCTCCCTTACATCCAGAATTTCCCAGAGGGTAAAGATGTCTGACTCAAGCACAACAGTTAGTGAACAACTAGACTACCCATTTCTATTGGTCACACACATGGTCTGTGCTGATCAGCAGATTCATTCTGAAGAGTCGAAAGCTCTGCGCGAATTGGCAGATCAAGTCAGGATAGGACAAGGAAGCCTTGATGAGGTAGAGAAAATCCTCGCTCAAGACGAACAGCATCTCTCTGTGGAAGATGTAGCTCGTAAGATACTGCCAGGTCAGCAGAGCGAGGCAATGCGGCAAATCCTGGCGCTGGCGTACATTGACGGTTTCTTTTCACCGTTGGAACGCGAGATGATTGAGCAGGTGGCGCGGATTTGGCAGTGGTCTGCGGGGGAGATAGAACAGCTTATTCAAGAAGCAGAAGGCTTCACGGCTAACCGCTCTGTCAACAATGACAAAAAGCAAGCAGAACTGTCTGTCGGTGCCCGTTTGTTAAGGGGAGCTCAGTCTGTGTTGTCTCGCGAACTGGTCACCAAGTTGGTAGAGATTGCTCCTGAAAATTTCGGACGCAACATTAAGCACTGGAGTTTAGACTACGATGGCAAAGAGCGCCGAGTAGAGAAGCAGTAATGACAGCTAAAAAATTAGTTAAGTTCGCGAGTGCTGCTCGCGAATAAAAGTCAGCGCTATGAAACTGACATGAAATAATACAGACTTAAGATCAAGTTAGGATGATTGCCCAGGACAAAAACTCTCTTTGCGTCTCCCCGGTGCTGTGTCTCCGTGTCTAGCTTAAATACGGGCGTTCAACCTGATGGTATAAGTCATGGAAAGGGGAGAAAATGACAATTAACCAAAATCAGTCATTTCTCCCCTGCATGAACTATAAACAACTTCAGAAATTTCGCCAACAAGTTTACGAGTTACTCAACTTCGCACAGGATGCCACCTTTGAGTTGATGGATGCGGTACTGACAACACGCAATGTCTATAGCCTAGCTGACTTTTCTTTAAGTCCCTTTTTTCGACGGAAGTGGCCCAGCATATATGAAGCTTTACAAGACTGTAGACCCAATCGCAACAAGTTAATGCGCCTGTATATGAAACAGATACCAGCGCAGGAGCCCCCCGTTTTAGCCGTAGATCATACAGCTTGGACAAGACTTCATTCACCAACACTGCAAGACCGTACTTACTCTCATCAACCGAGTGCGATGGCTTGCAACAAACCGATTAGTGTCGGTCAAGGATACAGTACCATAGCTTGGATACCCGAACAATCAGGAAGTTGGGCATTACCGTTGAGACATGAGCGGATTAGCAGTTGGGAGAATCCAATTAGCAAAGCGGTTTGGCAAATCAAACAAGTTTGTAAGCATCTGCCACTACGCCCTATGATTTTGCTAGATAGTGAATATGGCAATGCTTCCTTGCTCAATCAAACCGACGAGATAGAAGCCGACTTTTTGATGAGGATTCGTTCTAATCGTTGTTTATATTCAGCACCTCCTGCCTATACAGGTAAGGGACGACCGAGGAAGCATGGTCAAAAATTTAAGCTCAACGACTCTTCAACCTGGTGGGAAGCCACTCAAATGGTTGAAGTGGAAGACTCCAAGTTAGGACGGCTTCGAGTCCGGATGTGGCAAGACCTACATTTTTCCGGCAGTGCAACTCATGCCATGCAATTAATTTTAGTCGAGCGTATTCTACCGGAGGAATCACGCTCAAAGTCTCAACCTTTATGGTTGGTGTGGGTAGGAGAGAAAATGCCTCCCCTTAGTGGGATTTGGCCACAATATTTGCGTCGCTTTGCTGTTGACCACTGGTATCGTTTTCTCAAGCAACGATTACATTGGACAGTTCCTCAACTTAGTACTCCTCAACAAGGTGAAAGATGGAGTGATTTAATGCCTATCTTGAGTTGGCAGTTATGGTTAGCTAGAGATTTGGTGGCACAGCACCATCTTCCTTGGCAAAAACCTCTCTCCAATTTAACTCCTGGGCGGGTGGCTCAGTCAATCGCATTACTTTTACCCCAGATTGGCACACCGACAGTCTCTCCCAAACCCCGTGGAAAGTCTCCGGGCTGGCAATCTGGGAACAAACGTACTAAAAAAACTCGTTATCCCGTGGTGAAAAAAGGGAAAACACCACACAAAAAACGGACTAAACCAGCCGCTTAATCTCTATTTTTTTTCTGAATGTTCTTCTTGCTCAGCTTTTGGCTATCGCTGAGTTAATTTGTCGTAGTCTAAACTCCAGTAATGACTAAGATGGCTCGTTCGTACCTAGTATGCTAATCCGCTTTAGGGTATCGACTATTTCAGATAAAACCAAAGCCGCCTCTGGTTGATATCCAGAGGCGACTTTGGTTTGTGATTCAAGACCTGGCACCGAGCTATTGTCCCCGAGGGTTACCCCGAGAGTATCTTCGCCGCTGCAACGTTTCACCTCCGAGTTCGGGATGGGTACGGTGTGGTTC
>NZ_DATNPA010000257.1:0-13005 GCF_036703385.1 Allocoleopsis sp.
GGCTGTCCATGCGATCGACCCGACCAATTCGTTGCTCTGCCAAGCGGATTACACTGGGCGTAGTCAGTTGGACAACTGCTGAGGCTTGCTGGAGGTTAACCCCCTCAGACATTGCATCTGAACATAAAGCGATTATCCCCGATTCCTTTGACCCAAGCTTAAACAGTTCATTGATACGTTTACGCTCTGTTTTATTGGCTCCAGTTGCGATAAGTGTCTCGCCATGCGGATATTTTTCAAGGCGGCGCTTGATGTCATGGAGAGTGATCGGGCGGCTATCAAAAGCGATTACCAGTTTGTGATTGTTCAGCAGTTGGATGAGTTTGCGAGTCTTAGTCTCCTCTCGCCACTCAGAGATGTCCTTGCACAACTCCGCAATATGTTCGTAAATCTCTATCTCCTCCTGACAAGCTCGTTTATGATTGCTAGAACTACTCAGCCAATCGGGTAGCTCGACTTGAAGCTTATTCTTGGGAGGTTTGCCAGCTATGTTCTGCAACGTTTTTCTTAAATTACCCGTTTCTTTCCCTTTAACGTTGTCTAGAAGCTTAAAGTAATCTTGGGCATTCTTAGTTCCATAAATATGTTCAAGCAGCGCTGCCCGTGAAGAACGTAAGCAAGCCATAACCTGATAAGCCGCCAATACCTGGGCACTCTTAAGTCGCCATTCCAGATACTTTTCATCAGTCCAGCCTTCCTTACGGAGAAATTCAGGTAGTTCTAGGGTTTCCTTCAGATTCACTAAACCAAGCAATCGTTGAGTTGCCTCACGAATCTCTTGGGCTAAAGTGCGATCGCGATTTGTTTCCCCACAAGAGAAAATCTCTGGTTTATGTTTAGGGTAGCGACACGGTTTGCCAAACCGATCCTTATAGCGCTCTGGTTCTTCAGCAATCATACGATTAAGCGTGGTCTTTGTGCGTCGAACTGTAAATTGCTGAATTGCCCTTCGCACCTTTTCCCGAACCGTTGGAGATATCTTTGCGTTGAAGTGATTACGTTTGTTCCATATCGGTTTAAGAACTTCCAATAATTCGTCATCAAAGTTGTCAGCACCCAGCAGTTCAATAATTGCCAGCAAATCCTGTGTTCCTCGGTTGATGGGGGTAGCCGTAAACAGCAGTACATAGTCAGCCATGTTGCTGAAGAGTGTCTGCGTTCGTTGAGACTGCCGATTTAGAAAGTTATGTGCTTCATCGACAGCAAGGACTTGGGCACGACGAATAACACGAATATGGCTAGGACTAGGAGTGTCATCATCTTTGCTGCAACCTGAGTTACTCAGTAAACCGTGAGAGACTGTTTTCACACTCTGACCACAATTAGTAAACTCCTTCTCCCAAGCCTCTTCGACAGCGGGAGGACAAATCAGCACTGGCATATCCTGCCGCATCCGCCCAGTTTTCCAAATGTGGTTCATCACGCATTTAATGAGGTGAGAACCCATACGGGTTTTACCCGAACCCGTTGCATCAGCTATGAGTACACTACCAACATTTTCGATTACCCAAATTGCTTGAGCAATTCCCTTCTCCTGAGCAGGCCACAATAGGAGTTCATCGCCAAGATAGCTAGTAGGTTTGTATTTCTTTGCCCATTCACCCTCTAGTAATTCTGCACAGGCTCTCGCTAAGGCTTCCTGCCAAGAAACTTTGCTTAGAAGCTGTTCAAGCAATTTAATTAGTTCTTCGTTGTAATTTCTTCCCAGCTCCCAAATGCTCTCTGCTAGCTGGCAAGTTTCATGAAATCGTGTATTTTCCCTTGTTCGCCTAAACCTTACATTTCCTTCTATTTGCCAGCACAGACCGGAAGTGCTGTAATTACTAGAGCCAATAGTAATGGCATTGTCTCCGTTATAAATCTTGGCGTGGATGGGCTTGTTTCGAGCAATCCTTGTCTGAACTTTTCCATTTTTGATTAACTCGATAGCAGCAATAACTTTGCCACACTTAAGGATTGATATTCCCCTCTCCAGCCAATAATCTTCTATTTCCTGAGAGAATTTGCCAGAGTAACGGAACTCCTGCGCCGTTGTCGGATAGGGTTCATTCCCTAGCAAGATGCGGATAGTATCAAAAGCATCTGGGTTCCACCTTAACTTACTATAGCAGTAAGCAAGAAAGTCGATAATCCTATCGAGTGAAGCGTAACCAGTAATAATCAGTGGGTTCTTCGATTCATCCAAATCTCTCTGGATAACTGATGCTACCTGCTTATCAGAGTAGTTATAGGGAAATCGCTCATAATCAGGCCAATCATTATCCCTTTCCTCAATAAACATATTTACGTACCTTCTCCAGCAAGGATAAAATCTCACACACTTTTGTCGGCTAATAGCTCTACCACCGAACTTTATTGAAGTAATTTCTGATAATTAAAGTCGCGATAGAACTATGAATCAACTGATATCAACATTTTGCTTGCAATCGAAAAAATTGTCGGTACGATAAATTAAGGAGTCTGACAGTCAGATTTAGTACTAAAAAGTAAGATTAGCTGGAAATACAGCTCTTCTCCTCACTAAACTATGAATCCTGAAGAAGCCTTAAAAGTTGCAAATCGAACCATTTTTGCTCAGACAGGAAGAAACTTGTCAGATTTGGAAGAGCTTATACTTCGAGGTGCTTTGCAAGGTCAGAACTATGACAAAATTGCCGAAGCTCATGGCTATACTTCTCAACACATCAAGAATGAAGGTTCTAAGTTTTGGCAGTTACTTTCAGAAGCATTAGGAGAAAAGGTCTCTAAAAAGAATTGTCAGACAGCACTGGAACGGAGATCGCACTCCACAGAATTTCCACGACCTCAAGAGTCAGCCGAAAGAGAAACGGTATCCAACAATCCTGATTTTGTTGGACGTGAGGAAGCAATAGCCGATCTCAAAACCTTTGTTACTCAAGGGGTGAAGGTTATTGGCATCTATGGCAAGGGCGGTGTAGGTAAGACAACCTTGGCTCAGCAATACTTCGAGACTCAGGGGTTTGAAGTCAAGACACTCCAGATTGGAATGGAAACAGAAGACATCACTCCTGTAGAAAACTGGGTTAAGCGCTGGCTAAGGCAGGACTTCGACGAGGAGCCAGACCAAGATTTCAGCATTATGCTAGACCAACTGAGACAGAAGCTCCAGAATCGCAGAGTTGGCGTGTTGATCGATAACCTTGAACCTGCTCTGGATGACAAGGGCAAGTTTATCGAAGCTCATCGCCGCTACGTGGATTTGTTAAGAGTTTTGGCAGATCCATCTGTACAATCCATCACGTTGATTACCAGTCGCGAACGGTTGAATGAGTCGAGAGTGAAAGTTATGGCTTATGAGCTGTCGGGATTGGAGGAGAAAGCATGGCGAGATTTTTTAAGTCGTCGTGATATTGATACGGATTCTCCAGCTTTCAAGGAAATGCATAAAGCCTATGGTGGAAATGCTAAAGCAATGGAAATACTATGCGGTGTAATTAAAGCAGACTATGAAGGGGATTTATCTGCGTATTGGCAAGACTACAAAAATGATTTATTACTTCATTTTGAACTAAAAGATTTAGTTACTAGTCAGTTAGAGCGTTTACACAAAATTGATAAGGATGCACACAAACTTCTCTGCCGTTTTGGATACTATCGTCGTCAAAACATTTTTCACACAACAATTGATGGATTATTGTGTTTAGTTTGTGATGTATCCGAAGGACAGCGAAGACGAGTAGTTGAATCTTTGAAGCAGCGGTATTTAATCGAATTTCATAAAGGAGAATACTGGCTTCACCCAGTCATTCAAGCAGAAGCAAGAGCAAGATTAAAGACAAGTGAAGCATTGACTGATAACCTACTGCTGTTAATGAAGCAGCAAATCGATGCACTCCTAGATTCAGAGCCTAAATTTCACCAATTTCTCGCTTGGGTAAGCCAGAAATCTAGCTCAGTTCAGACGCCGTACAAACTAGCGGCTGTTCGTGCCTTTTACTTTACGCTGATTGGTACTCCTGCTGTTGACCTTAATCTTGCCCCTGCCCTTGACTCTGCCTTTGCCCGTGACCTCGATCATCCTCCCAGCCCTCTCCCTGCTTCTTCTTTTACCTTTGCTTCTGCCCTTGCTAAGGCTGGTGCTTTTGACCTTGCTCTTGACTTCAGCTTTGTTGTTGCGTACTACGACGCTGTCTATGGAGATGACATCTTCAACGATACTTTTTCAATCGATATGAACCTTTATAATGCCCTTGAATATGCTGATGCTGATGGCTGTGAGTGGAAGCAACCACTGCAACAACTCAGAAATCAACTACCCGACTCAGATTATGATGACGAAGGAGAATTGGAAGCATGGTGGACAAATGAAAGTCCAGCTTGGAGCGAACAATTAGAAGCTTTGATAATTAAACATCGCAATATCGATATCGAGTGGCAGTTTCGGTTTAGTCTAGAAGACTGGCAAGTGCTGCTACAGTACTACGACGCAAATAGGTTGCTGGTGGATTGTCTAAACAATGCTACTCATGTGTCTCCCCAAGTGCGATCGCACATTGAGGACACTTTACTCTTACCCATTACGAACCCAGTCGAACACCTTTAGTTGAGCGTAAGGCTTTTGCGATCGCCTCATTCATCCCCCTTACCCTTTTTCTCAGGTAAGGGAGTTTCATCTTCCTGAGTTTTCAAGCAATTTCAACGTCCCTGCTTCTCATCAGAAAAGCGATCGCCTCATTCATCCCCCTTACCCTTTTTCTCAGGTAAGGGAGTTTCATCTTCCTGAGTTTTCAACCATTCACGAATCAATTCAACCGCCTGCTGGCTCATGGTAGTTCGACTCTTAGCACAGGCGACCTTAAATCTAGTTCGTTCTGGCTCCGACAGAAAAACTCTGAAATTTACCGTCTTCTCTTGTTCTGTCACGACTGTCCTATCCACACTAACTACCTCAATTGTTGCATTTGGCTAATTAATACAAAATAGGTTAACTACCACAATTGACCTAATCAGCATATGCATCCTATAATATTCTCCATAAACAGTAAATCTGTTTTCGTTGCCTCGCTTGGGCAGCACCCAAACAAACCAAAAGCCAGCGCCGAACTTTCCTAGGGCTCACGCTGGCTTCTGGCTCCCTCTTATTAAGGAGACAATCTCAATGGTAAAACTTTTCAACAATCCAAGCACTCGCCCTTGGGCAGTAGCGCGAGTTTTGCCAAACGCTCAAGTCTATATCGTCGCCCGTTTCCAAAACCGCCAAGACGCCCACGACCACAAGCGGCTTTTGCGTGGAAAGAACTGGTACTCGTGGTGGTAAACCTTACCATCAGACTGCTTACTACATTAGCAGCTTGGTACGAGATGCCGTTGTGTTTGCCGAGGGGATTCGTGGGCATTGGGGAATTGAGAATCGTCTCCATTGGGTTAAGGATGTAGTTTTTGATGAAGAGCGTTCCACTATACACACGGGTCAGGCTCCAGCAAATCTTTCTTAACTCAGAGCGATAGCGAAGCGCTGCTGCGAAGCGCAGATCGCACTTAATGTGTTGCGTTGCAGTGGTTATTCCTCCATCACCCGTGCACAACGATTTCTCGCTAATGATATTGACAAAATCCTCTCCCTTGTCGAATGAAACAGCCCTGCCAATCTTGGGGGGAGAATGTATTCAAAGTCCCCCAGAATTGGGGGATTTAGGGGGCATTCCAGGATTTATGCAAGAGACACCATGAGCTGTCACTCACAACAAAGGATGAAAGGAGACTTTCAAGATAGGTCTATTATTTTATATCTTTTTATAGATGAATACTTTACAGGATTGGAGGCGATCGCACTAATCTCAATCACACTTCATCCAGGTTAATTCCCATGTCGCGTAAACATTCTGCTATTTTTCGGTGCGTTGTCGTTGTTGCTCTAACTGAAATGCCAACAGTTGAGTGAAGCGAAGCTGTCCCGAAGTGCGATCGCGCTCCTCTGAGCCATCCCCAGAAACAATTTAATGTAAAGTAAATTAGCGGTGCGATCTACTCTTGCGCTTGCCCCAAAACATAACACCGCCGCATTTCACTATCCAGTCGCGACTGGAGGAAAAATCAATAAAGAATTTCTAGGGGCAGGTTGAGGAATAAACTGGGTCATACGACTAGAATATCCCTCTTAAACCTGCCCTCGCCCCATCGCAAGGGATGGAAGTAACTGCACCTAAATGCCCGGTGAGAGTATGGAGCGGTTGCCCAGTCAGACTGTCTAGACTAGGAAATCGCATCCATCAAATCGCCTGTGAATCGTAGATCTATCTTTGCAAGCTAAATATTTTAGCAATAGTAGTAGTAGAGTAAAGTCTATCTTTACAAAAATTAATGCCTTAGTAGAGTTGTATACGTTTTCTTTAAGATTGTTATATGTTTATAATATTTCTAAAAATGAGAGTAGGAACAGCAAATACCAACTAAAAGCTGGGGTTCTCCTACTCAAGAACAAACTCACTTAGAAAATTTAGGTATTTGATTATGAGCAATAGCACTGCTACCAAAGTGGATAGTACTAGCAGCACAAGCAGCCGTAGGCGTAAAAAAAGTCAGGAGGCAGATGTGAAAATTCCAGTAGCGGTAGATGGCGCTGATGCTCAAAAACAGTCAAGTTTGAATACAGATAAAGGAGCCCAAGTTATTGCTATGCCTCAGATCAAATTACAAGAACCTCCAAAGGAGGAAACGACTAAGGTAGCTCTATCTCCCTTACCTGGGAATCGTCCTATTGACGCTGGTAATATTCAGGTTTTGGGAACGATTTCTGCAATGGGAGACCGCCCTATCGTTGCTAGCAACATGAAAGTGTGGGATACCATAACTGTCTCTGGGGAGCGTCCCATCGCCGCCAGCAATCTTACGATTAGTGAACTAAACATGATCATGGGGAACCGCCCCATTGCTTCAAATTACATTGATGGCGAAGCAGACCTGATGGGTTATCTTGATTAAACTCATCTAACTTGAACAGTGAATAGTTACGCAGTGAGCAGTGAACAGTTTGTCACCGCTCACTTTCGGTTCGAGTAAGAATCTCCAACCTAAGAAGAATGCCACTGACTTAAGAGCCTTGAAATAAATTTCAGGCTCCAATCTGAAGTAAGCTTTAGCTTACTGGATAAGCTTTTTAACCCGTTTCAAAGGGTTTTAGCTGTTAGCCCGTGCCGCTAGCGCGGTAGCTCCGCTTCACGCGAAGCGTTCTCCGAAGGAGTACTTTAGTTCAGGGCTTATGATCAGTGCCATTGATCTTCAGCTTAGTTTTACTTCGCCTCTGCCATTAACATTCCCATCAGTCCAATCACAGAAGCATTGTAATCAATCGCATATTCATTCGTTGCGAAAGACCGCTCATCATCTAGATAACTCAACGGCCCCAACCCTTTTGGTGCAATTCCGTCTTCCGCTTTAGTATTAGGCCCACCCACCATTAAACCGGGAATGACGATTTTTTTGGCTTGTGCTATCCGATGATGGACGTTCCGCACCGAGTTGGAGCCGACACCTGTAATGAAGGATTTATTAAAATGATTTCGTCCTACTAGATAATCCAACTGGTCAACGGCGGCTCTCATGTACTCTTGATTGCCTGTGAGGCGATAGGCATAAAGTAGAGTGATTCCTTCTTCAGCTGCCCTTTTATTAGAAGCCCAGATGAAATCTTGATTAGCCAAACGATAGCCACTAGAAGCAACCTTTTGCATCAGAGAGTCTGCTCGTTGCAGGAGCTTTGCTTTAATTTGTTGCTTCAAACTATCTGAGCCTTTCCGACCTGTCAGCATCAGATAGTCGGTCATGCCCAAGGGAGAAGGGTCACTCCATTCATACAGGTTATAAGTCCAAGAAGCGATGTTTTGAGTCACGTATTGCTCAAAGGCTGAGTTACCTGTAGTAATCAACAATTCTGCGGCAGCCCAAAGCCTATCATTTGTATCTGTTTGCAGACGACCTTCAGGAGACTGGTTTAGGTATCCACCAGAACCGTTATCGTCCCCTTCAACCCAATCCACTTTTGCTGAGGCTTGTGTTTGCAGAAAACTCCAAGCTTTCTGAGCTGCTTTCAAACAGTTCTGAGCGAATTTAGCGTCATAGGGTGTGTAAATTCTATTCGCCATTGCCATTGCAGCGGCAAACTTGGCAGTTTCTGGAGTAGAGATGCCATAGATATATCGGGGTTGTTTATCTTCCTGAGGTACAATTGCTCCAGGCCATTCTTTGCCTGAAAGCTTGCGGTAAACAGCACCATCCTCTCGTTGCATCGTCAACATCCAATCCAATCCAACTTTAACTTCATCCAGGATGTCGGGACGACGATTCCCACTTTCAGGAATAGCGAGTTGGCGGTCGCTAAATAATGTAGGATACTGCTCGTACAGACTTAACAATCGACCAACAGCCACGGCAGTTGGCCCAACATATTTGCCGTAATCCCCAGCATCATGCCAGCCACCTGTAGCCCGTTTTTGCTTGCCGTCTTGATTGAAGGCATCCGTATGAGCAATCAGTCCATCGCTGATATGGCAGGGGGGATGATTCACCCCACTCGCCGAATCTCTTACAGCAACACCACACCGCTGCAAGTAGTAAGAACGCAGGAGTTTGCTCAAGGGTTCCCGATAGATGTTTTTCCCAATCTGGAAGGGATAGGACTGAATATTGCCGGATTTTAGGTAATAAGAACCTTCTTTATTAAATTTGGAAAAATCAATGGTCTGGATGATATCCTGGCTGGCTGCATCTTGTTGAGGTGCGCCCAATTCAGTTTCAAAAATAGTCCGTTTAGTTCTGTTGCTAACCAGTTGGACTTTACCCCGTTGAGGAGTACCCAAATTAATCAATAGAGCTGTCTTAGTACTATTGGGGTAGTAGCCAACTTGATTAATCACAATTTTTGAGGCGGCAGCTTTACTGGGAGTTTGAGCATTACTCTTCGCCGAGAAGCCGTATGCGATCGCAAAGACGCAGCTTAGCGCAATTACGATAATAAAAATTAACATCCTGCTGATTTTCATATGATCTGAAGCTTTTACCTTCAAGCTGGCTTGGAGTTCAACAAAGACTACCGAATATAGGAGACATCAGAATCCCCTGTCGTCTCCACCCCTCCTAAGGTTCCTTTGGTCAAAAGAAAAGTAAGGGGACGTAAAATTAGCATCCAAAACTTGAAAAAAGAATGTAAAAAAATACATTTAACGTATCTTTACGTTTGTCAAGACACATCAAAATCTATCTACTGCTACAGGCTACTGCTGTCCGGATGCCCTGAGATGTTCAAATCTGCGGCTTAGCTCTATTTCTAGGCCGATTCAAGTTGGAAGGTCAATCTGAAGCACTCTCCTATTCCTGCCGTAGCGCTGTCTGCCATTTGAGGAAATTTTTTTCATCAGTAAATATTCGGAATAGCGTCTTGCCTTGGGTGGAAAATTTTCCGTAATTTACCCGTTTCGGATTCAAATGCAAACTTTTTAAGATAGCTACAACAAATTGAAAAGGCAGTGCAGAACAATTATGGGACATCTACAAGAAATTGGAAAAGCTTCAATCGTGACTTTGGGTGTATTGGCTTATGCCGCATTACCGGGTGGAGCAATTCCCTTTGGATCGAATAAAGTGTATCGGGTTGGGCAGGATGTAATTATCAGTGCTCCTGCTGGCACTAAAGTCGATGTAGGGTTAGGCTCCCGTGTTCGCAACAAAGCTCAAGTAGCTGGGAGTTGTGGCGAAGTCAAGATTACTCTCCCTAAAAATCTACCTGCAACCGTACAAGTAGGCACGAAAACATTAACCATTGCCAACTTACCCACTCAAAGTTTACCTAGCTGTAAAAATGGGCAATTTGCAGAAGCCCGGACGGCTGACTTCAAAACACCTGAAGGCAAGGTTGTAGCAGTAGGGTTTACGCCAAGTCAAAGCGTCGCTGTAGGGATTCCAACGCCTACCACTCGAAAAGTTTCCATTAACGCCTGCGGATTTGGGACTATAAAGGGTGCTTCTGGAAGTATTACGGTTAACGGTCAGGACTACAATGTTGCTCAACTTCCAGACGCTGGTGCAGCTCCAGCCTGCCGCAAGGGCACCGCGTATACTCCTTCATCCTGGTCTCGATAGCTTATCTCACAGCTCTCTTAAAAGGCAAAAGCCAAAAGGCAAAAGCCAAAGGGCAAAAGCCAAAGGGCAAAAGGCAAAACTAAACAAACATAACTGTCATAGTTTGCTGTGAGCAATAGCTCGTGGAGAATCTTGAAGCATTAGTGAGGACGGGCGAGACGCCCATCCCACAATCCATAATTTTTCTTGTGGGGTAAGACTTACACTACTTAATCCAGCCCACCCTTAATCAGGGTGGGTTGTTTTTTGCCAACCCCTGTGAGTGAGGCAGAAACGATAGGATCTAAGCAGTAACCCGATTCTAAAGGATCGCCAGATTGCTTCCATGCCTACAGGAGCAATCAACTTCAGCCGTAAGCTTCTTTATATTCAATGACAATTATCCGCGTGCCTAAATCCTGGGAAATCCCAGAGCGAGACGTTACCCCAGAATCCGCCTATCTCAATCGTCGTCGATTCCTGAAAACCCTGATGGGGACTGGTATCGGAGCAAGCCTGATGCCCATTCTCGGCTGTGAGAAGAGTGAGGAAGTCAATAGCAAATTAGCCGCAACTCTGGATACCGCCACTTTAGAGGCTAAGCGTAATCCCGCTTTTTCTGAGGTTGACCGACCGACTACAGAGCGAATTCTGGCAGGACAGTATAACAACTACTATGAGTTCGGCATGACCAAATCCATTTGGCAAGCGGCTCAGTCATTACCTACTGAAAACTGGAAAGTTGAGGTGACGGGTTTGGTGAAGAATCCGCGCACCTATGATTTAGATGATTTGCAGAAAGCCTTTCCTATAGAAGAGCGCATCTATCGGTTCCGTTGTGTTGAAGCGTGGTCGATGGTGATTCCCTGGCTGGGATTTCCGATGAAGTCGCTGATAGCGGCGGTCGAACCGACAGATAAAGCGAAGTTTGTGCGCTTTACGTCCTACTACGATTCTAAAATCACAGTTGGCCCCTTCTGGACGTTAGGAAAAAATCTGCCTTGGCCTTACACAGAAGGTCTGCGTCTTGAGGAAATGGCAAATGATATAGCTTTTTTTGCTATTGGCAATTATGGTCATCTGCTACCGAAACAGCATGGTGCGCCAATTCGAGCGGTATTGCCTTGGAAGTATGGATTCAAGGGGGCGAAGTCGATTGTCAAAATTGAGTTTGTTGAGACTCAGCCTGCAACGTTTTGGAACACAATCGATTCTCATGAGTACGATTTTGAAGCAAATGTTAATCCTCAAAAGCCTCACCCTCGGTGGTCACAAGCGACGGAAAAATTTATCAGCAATGGGCCAAATTTGAAGTGGGAGAAACGCCCAACGCTTCCTTATAACGGTTATGGGGAATATGTGGCGAGTTTGTATGCTTGATGCAATGGGGGTGGGGAGTTGGGAAATAAGCTGTTGTGTCAACAGAACTTCATTCAGGGACGGGCAAGATGCCCATCCCACAATAGTTACAGTAATTTACTCTGGCAAAAGTGGAGGTTTGTTAACTTATACCAATTTCATTAACTAGTGCTATATTGACTACCCCCCTAACCCCCCTTGATAAGGGGGGAACAAGAAAAGTATTTGTAGCAAGCATTTAGGAAATTGGTATTAGCCATTCTTAACCGGGCCTCCCTGGGGTTACCTATTGCTTCAAAATCCAAAATCCAAAATCTAAAATCCAAAATTATATGACTGATCCAAACGCGGCTAAATTCATTTTTCAACAGGGTGTTTGCTGTTTAGAATCACAAGATTTTGAGGCAGCGATCGCTCTTTTCGATGATGCGGTTAAACTTATCCCCGATGATACCGATGCTTGGGCTTGTCGAGGGTTGACGCTAGGGCATTTGAAGCGCTATGCGGAGTCAATTGAGAGCTTCGATCGCGCGGCACAGTTGAATCCAACGGATGTGCGAATTTGGTTCAATCGAGGTATCGCACTGTCCGAGTGGGGAAAATATGAAGAGGCGATCGCCAGTTTTGACAAAGTTTTAGCCCTTCAACCCAAGGACTCAGAAGCTTGGACGAATCGGGGTAATTCTCTGGTGTTATTGGGTCGCCATCAAGATGCGATCGCTGATTATGACAAGGCGATAAAATTTAATTCAAATTACTACAAGGCTTGGAGTAATCGAGCCAATGCACAGTTTCAGTTAGGTCACTTTAGACGGGCTATTGCCTGCTATGACAAAGCCTTATCCATTCAGCCAGATGACCCCGAAGTCTGGTATAACCGGGGCTGTACGTTGATGGCAGAGGGGAGAATACAGGATGCGATCGCAAGTTATGACAAGGCGATAGAAATCAATCCCAAGCATGTGCCATCTTGGATGAATCGGGGTAACTCGCTATCAAGTCAAGGAAATCAAAAAGAGGCATTAGTTTGTTATGAAAAAGCAATAGAAATCCAGCCCAATGAGTCTCACGCTTGGAATAATCGGGGATTAATCTTGCGGCGGATGGGAAATTTTAAAGAAGCTATAGCCAGTTATGACCAAGCGCTGAAATGTATGCCTGATAACTATGAAGCTTGGGACAATCAGGGTTATGCCTTGGTTTTGTTAGGGCGGTACAAGGAAGCAATGGCAAACTTCGAGAAGGCTTTAGAGATTAACCCTAATCATGTCAATGCTATTTATAACAAAGGTTACTGTTATGCTCGGCAGGGTAAGGTAACACCAGCGGTTAATTATATAGAACAGGCGATTAAGCTGAATCCCGATAAATATCGGCAAATCGCGAAAACCGATCCAGATTTAGATTGTCTGCGGAAAAATAAGCGGTTTCAGACTTTGATTGGGGATACTAAAAGTAAGGGGAGGTGAACCTTGCAGGTTGAAGGTTAGAAGGTTGAAGGTTTTAAAAAATAATCGCATCCTCACCTCCATGACCAATTTGGCAAAACTTTAATGGAAGAAATACCCTTAT
>NZ_DATNPA010000258.1:0-5864 GCF_036703385.1 Allocoleopsis sp.
CAGCGTCCAACTAAACAAGCGAATAGGAAATGGCTCTGAAGTATTCAATTCTTGACTGCTTCGATAAGTTGCTGTAACTATAGACTCCGCTTCTATCAAACTATCCAAATCTTTTCTAGCCCAACTTTGGGTAACATCAGGGATAAGTTCATCAACCGGGGGCAAATCTGGCAAAAGTTCACGATGGCTGTCTAGTTCACCCAGAAATTGCAAGATATCTCGGATTAGATAAACTCCTGATAAACCATCACCAATCCCATGATGAAAAGTAATTATTAGGTTAGAAATATTAGATGAGTGCAGTAACAATACGCGCAGCAGAGGTTCTTCACTCCAATTCAAAGGGTGACGTAATTCTTCAACCATCTCCCGGCACCAATGTTCTTCTCCCTGTCGCTCAATTACTCGCCGTGGAATAGGCGGAACATTTTCTAAGGAAAATTGTGGATGATTTTGATTGTTAGTAACTATTTTGACTCTTAACCGAGAATGCCGAAGTTGTAGCCAAGCCAGAGCTTCAGTTAATAAATCAATGGTAAATGAGCCTTTAATGGTTGCCGATAAAGTAACATTGTTTGGGCTGTTATTGTATGACAGCCACATCAAATATTCTGATGGTTTAAGAAGGCGATTCATGGCAATTACTAGGATTTTAAAGTGCGCTTTAAAACTACAGCTATAGCATTGACAAACAGGCTCTAATTGTTCAACGTATTGGCTTATGACTGGATTGGATGTTTGGTGAAAATCCATTCGACACACAGCAAGATGAGCGTTAGTCCCGAAACAGCTTGTGCAATTACATCAGTTGTCTGGCGATCGGTCAGCACAGTAAAGATGAACGAACAAAGTGTCACGGCAACGAGCAGCCAAGGGGCGATCGGACTAAGGTTGTAGTTCACGATAGACAAAAACTAATCTAGACATGTCTCACTAACGGTAAACCGGATGCCCTTTTTGCCCGGTTGTTGAGGTGCAAAAATACTAATGTGAGGGCGGATACTGCCATTATTGGTTGCTAACTCAATGTGTTCAACTAGGGCGGCAAAAATCTCTCGGGCTGTCGTCAGATGGCGCAAGTCACGAACGATTAGGGATTGCCAGAAGATTCTCCCAATGCAATTTGCACTGTTGCGCCATGCAACTTTGGCTCCGTAGGCAAGTTCTTCTGGAGTTTGCCAGTAGGTTCGCGATAGCGAAGCGCTGCTGCGAAGCGCAGATCGCCTATATTCCTGATAGACCTCTGCTAGTCGTGCTTCGACGTGTGACTCTGGTTGAGGGCGTTCTCGATAAAACAGTTGGAGGTAGTCGGTTGCCTCCAACAGCAGAGTAGGCAAGGCTTCTAAGTAACTGAAATCGTGCATAGTGACTGATGCCCCCTTTTAAAGACAGTGTTTCGATGCAACCTGTGCTGCTGCCATAGCTAGTTCGATGGCTTGCGGATCTTCCTCACAGATTTCCGACCGAAAAAAGACAAGAACTGCTATCACTTGAGCGTTCGCGAGAATTGGTACTCCCAATCCAGTTTTGATACCGAACGCCTTAGCAATGTAATGTCGCAAGAAATAAGTTTCTGAGTGAGCCGAGGCATCTAACATCCATTCTGGCTGCTGTGATGACCAAACTCGCCCTGGTAAGCCTACACCTGGAGACAAGATAAAATCTTCACTACAGATCCGGAATTTCTCCAAGTCAGACACTTGCTCGACGTTTCTTTTCGGGTTGACGTACCAAGCTGGACTCAGTTCTAGAATCGTGCCATCCTGTGAAAGCATCCAAGCTTCTCCATAATCCCAGTTGATGCTTTCACAGACAGTACGAAGTGTGGCAGTAAGCACAGTATTAAGCTCTGTCGTTTTACCGATTGATCGAGCCAGTGTTTGCAATAGTTGAACTTTTGTCTGGGTTTGTTTTGAGTTGAGCATAATCTTGATAAGTTTGAGAAATGTTGGACTTTGCTGTTGAATTAATGCAGGTGGATTACCAGTTGAAGGCTAATTTACACAAACAAATGTTGAGCTTTGAGCCTGCTAGTTTTTAGTACCGCTTCAGTACAAGGCAAAGCTTGGCTTTCGAGTCAAAAGCTCTGCTCTACTTTCGGAATGGCATTGTTCTGTGCAAAGGAAGCACTGGGTTCAGTCAGGAAGAATCCGCAGAGGCTAGCGCAGATCAGCGCCACTACACCCATTGTGGAGAATAGTGTCGAAGTGTTTGTGAAGTTATAAACCGTTAGATAAACTACGCCGCCAACATTACCGTAAGCCCCAACAATACCCGCAATTTGACCCGTGATTTCCCGCTTAATTAGCGGTACTAGGCTGAAGGTGGCACCTGCACCCGCTTGAACAAAGTAAGCGCACAATAGCGTCACCCCAATTGCCATTGGTAACGACCAATGACTGTTGATTCCGCTCATTAGTAAAAAGCCGACTCCAATACCCACGGTAAACAGCGTCATCGTCCATTTGCGACTACCGCACTTATCGGAAATGAGTCCCCCACTTGGTCGCGATACTAGGTTCAAAAAGGGATAGCTAATGGCAGCAATCATGCCTGCTGTGACCCGATTTAGAGCAAAAGTGTGTTCAAAGAACATTGGCAGAATCGAGAAGACGGCTAACTGAGCACCAAAGTTGGTTAAATAGGTGAAGCTCAATAAAGCAACTTGACGAAACTGATAACGTTGTGCGGACGGATAAGTCTGACTACTTTTGAGAAAATTAGAGCTGAGCGGATTCAAGGAACCAGCAACTTCTCGATTCACCTGCCAGGATTTATACGTTTGCAAGATGAATAATCCTGCCAGCAATCCCCAGCACAACATTTCTTGCCAGTCTTGCAGAAAATGAATCTGCGGCTGTGTGAGAGGAAAGGTGAGCAAGCCCAACGACAGCAACATCCCCAAGTCCAGCGCTATCATTGCCCATAAGCTTTTCGCCGACGTGACGGGCATCGCGCCATGTCGCTGAGGTCGCTGATAAACTTTACCGGGTGGAGTATCTTCAACGTTGAGGAAATAGACTACACCATAGAGGGCGGCAACGATTCCAGTTAACAGAATTGCCAATCTCCAGTTAACGGCACCATTTGACAAAAAAGTTGTGGCAACGGCGATCGCAGGTAATGTAAATTGGGCAGCAGCGGCTCCAAAGTTGCCCCAGCCTCCATAAATCCCTTGAGCTATGCCAATCTCTTCGGAGGGGAACCACTCTGCCACCATGCGAACTCCCACGACAAATCCAGCCCCCATAATCCCAGTGGCTAAACTGCTCCAGACTAATTGGTTGAAGGTGGTTGCGGTTGCCCCAATCGAGCAGGGTATGAGTGCAAACACGAGCAACGCTGAGAAAACAAGGCGAGGACCAAAGCGATCGAGAATTATGCCAACTACAATTCGCGCTGGAATTGTCAACGCTAAATTACAAATTGCTAAAACTTTGAGTTGCTCAGTAGTTAGTCTTAAATCCTGTTGAATCGTTGTGGCCAGAGGAGCCATGTCAAACCAAACAACAAATGAGAGAAAGAAGGCAAACCAGGTCAAGTGAAGAATGCGGTAGCGATCGCGAAATGACCATAAGCTTCGGAGCATCAAAAATCTCCTTTGTCTTGTGAAGAATGTTTTAAATCCCAGTCCAGCTATAAATTGTCTCAATATGGTTCCAGTTTTCCTTGTCTGCGGTGCAACTTTGAGTTTAATTTTGACTTGGCTTTTGAGCAGATTGATGGCGGTCGATTGCTGCCCAGGGCGGATTATAAAGTGGGAGTGATTCTAATTGATTCAGTTCGGATTTGAACTTTGAGCGGATCGAAGGCGATCGCTAACTTATTACTAGAATCAGGACTAATTCGATAATCTTGGTATTCTTGGGGAGATTTGGCAATCGGAATCATGCAACGAGAGTCGGTCATTATCATTAGTAGTTTCCTCCTATTTTCTGCTGCTCTTTCAGTCTCAATTAATGAAAAATTAAGGTAAATTACAGAGAGTCATGAGGTAATCAAGGCGTTTAAGGCATCATCTCTGGGAGTTGATAGCGCCAGTTTATTGCACGCGGTTTAACGTAACGTTGAATAGGGCGAGGAGTGTATTCGTAGGTATAGGCGCGGTAAATGAGTTTCATGATTTTATCCTCCATAGTTTTAAAAAAACTTGACAAATTGCAGAAACACTTTAGTTCTACAGATGTACTGATGAAACTTGATTAATTTATGCAGCGATGCCTGCGACGGGCGTACAGCCCTTCGGGCATGAAAACCGCGTAGCGTCTCGAAGAGAAGCCATCGCACTAGCTCTTTCTGTTCATGTTCCCTAATCCTGTGTAGTCCACCGCGCCACTAAGCGCTGACATTCTCCATCAAATTCTTTCACCCAGATCCTTGAAAGTTTGGGTCGAGTTATTTTAGGTTTTTGAGTGAAAGAGGTTTTTGACAATTCCGCTGACTGTGAGGAAGTTACAGAATGATTAAAGGTATCTAAGATTTCCATATTTTTTGCATCCATTAGATTTATCCCTTGACAAAGGGAACAAAAATTTCTAATCGTGTATAGTCCACTTCGCCACTAAGGTCTAACGCTCTCCATCAAATTCTTTCACCCAAATCAAATCCTTAAAAGCTAGAGTCAAATGGTTCGATAGGAAAAGATTGATTGAACTTATGCAGTATAAGTAGAGCGTGGTTAGAAATGCGAGTTAATGGTTCAATTCTTAAATGCACCAATTTTGATTGATTATGTCAAAATTTTTCATTCAAGAATTACTTTTATAGCTTGCCAATTTTTTCCTATTTGTATCTCTACCCAAAGCTATATTACTGACAAATTTAATTCAAAAACATTTCTTAATATTGTCAAGAAAATCAAATTTATCGAGTTATATCTAAGTTTTAGATTGAAACAATAGAGATAATAAATGATCGTTTAAAAAATATGTGCATTGCGTTTACATATGCCTTACGCAATACACACAACTATTTATCAATAGTTACTTAATTTGCTAAAATTTTGATTTAAGAAATCTGCTTTCTAAAAGTAACGTAACTAACACTCAAGATTGATTGATATAGGATTTCTTATTTAAGTGAAGCATTGTTAATTTTTATCTATTCTCTAAAAACCAGAGCTTTGTACCTCATCTACTTGAGAACTGCTTATTTTTTGCCTCTGCTGGCAGCGGGAAATGGGCAGATATCGACTATTACTGCCAAACGAGATCGTGGCACCAGAAATTAACCTTTGCTTCTAGTTTGCAAGTTTTGCGAGTTCTCTACTAGAGAAGATCGAGGAGTTAAGGAAAAACTTAAAGGAGTTAAGCAAAAACTTTAAGAAAACTAAGGCTCATGGGGTAACAAGCTGCCGTTGAGTTAAGTCCCAGGCTCTACGGAAGTGTATGAGCTAATGGAGCGCCAGAAGACTCATTAGATGCGATCGCACCCAGTTTCTGTTTCTAAGTGGCTTGCGATCGCTACGGGTGAAAACAGGTTGTATGCTGGAGATTGAGCATCAATTGGCATCGGAAGTTCTCCTTCATCAGACGAGATAGCAACTATTTCCAAAAGGTAATACAATACCCTCGCTTAACAGGTTCAAAGCATCTGCTAAGCCTGCATTCGCTTCTACTTCTGAAGTCGTTGTAGAAGGGTTAGAGACCGTGATCGACAACTGATCGCCTAATGTCATCACTCCCACGAGTTGCTCATTCTCCGCTCCATTTAGTATGGCTGGACCGTAGATGGCTTCAATCTGGAGTGAACCAAATTGCCGTCCAAACGGTAACCGACCCAAGTTGGTTACAACTAAGTCATAATCGGACGGTTGCTGTAGTACCTGACAGACCGTTTCAGCGGCTGGCAACGATGCACTTTGT
>NZ_DATNPA010000259.1:0-10389 GCF_036703385.1 Allocoleopsis sp.
TACTCATACCGCCCGGTACCGTGACTAGGGTCAATCATAATCGGGAGGTGAGTGAGCGATCGCAACACGGGCAACACGGCCAAATCCAGCGTATTCCGAGCGTACTTCTGATCAAAGGTGCGAATCCCCCGCTCACACAAAATCACATTCGGGTTCCCGGCTGCCAGAATATACTCCGCCGCCATCAACCACTCATCAATCGTGGCGGACATCCCCCGCTTCAATAGTACGGGTTTCTCCTGCCCCCCAACTTTTTTCAGTAGTGCGAAATTCTGCATATTCCGGGCACCTACTTGCACCACATCCGCCACCTCAGCAATCTTCTCGACATCCGCCGTGTCCATTACTTCGGTGATAATGCCCAACCCCGTTTCTTCTCGCGCTGCTGCCAGTAAGCCCAAAGCGCTTTCCCCATGACCTTGAAACGCATAGGGAGATGTCCGAGGCTTATACGCACCCCCTCGCAGAAACTGGGCACCCGCCGCCTTCACCCGACGTGCCGTTTCTACAATCATGGCTTCATTTTCTACCGAACAAGGGCCAGCCACCAGCACCACTGGATGATGCTCCCCAAAGTGAACTGGGCCATTCGGTGTTGAGACAATCACATCACTGGCTTCCCCATGCCGGAACTCGCGGCTGACGCGTTTAAAGGGCTTCTCCACCCGTAGCACCTCTTCAATCCAGGGACTAATTTCCTGAATTTGTAGCGGATCTAAATCGACCGTATCACCCACAAGACCGATAACAACCTTGTGCTTACCCACAATCTTTTCCGGAGTTAGACCCCATTCACTCAGTTCCTGGTCAACGCGCTCGATTTCGGCCTCTGGAGCGCCAATTTTCATGACTACAATCATAGTTTCGTCTCCAGCCCCTGCCCAATGATGTGTGTGCTTTACCGAAGGTTGAAGTTGAAGGTTGAAAGTTGGAAGGTTGGAAAGTTGGGATAATAACCTGCTAACCTACTAACTTGCTAACCTTCAAGCTCAGTCTTTTTGACCAGCAGAGCGCCATGCTGCTGTCATCCGCCCCCAGTTGGTTTTGAACTCTTGCCAACCTAACGTCGTTCCTGGCACATCTTCATCCCACGAAGCCGAGAGAACGCCGTAGCTCAACCCCAACACGCCTAAACCAAAAAAGCCCATACTCGCGAGTACCACTGCTACATTGGGCAACTTTAAGCCAACTTGTTTGACTAAAACATAGCTGGCAAAAAAGGTAATGATGCCCAAAACAGTGGGGATTCCACATAATAGCGCCATCCGGCGCACCATTCGCTTGCTCACTGCATCAGGAATCGCCATTGCTTCCTTAGACACAGGTGTTTTCTTGTCTAGCTTGGTGGCTTTTTCACTGGCTGCTGGAGCGGGTTGAGTTTTGGGCGTTTTTTTGCGTTTCTGACGAGGTTCAAAGGGCAAGCGCTGGTCACTTTGGTTTGACGGCTTAGAATTGGAGGAGTTATTGCCTTTTGCCTCACGCCCTGGTTCAGTAGACATAAGTTTAAATGGGGTCTATCCGCGAATACCTAGGCGTTGAATCAAGGCTTGATAGTGACTCATATCTCCTTTTCGCATATAAGCTAGTAAGCGCTTGCGACGACCAATCAACTGTAACAATCCCCGTCGGGAAGCATGATCTTTGGAATTAGCTCTCAGGTGTTCGCTCAACCGATTAATACGTTCGGTGAGGATGGCAATTTGGACATCTGCCGAACCCGTGTCGGTTTCATGGACTTGGTAGCCCTCGATGATTTCGTGTTTGCGCTCTTGCGTCAGACTCATGGATAGATTCAATGATATTAAACCAGCAGTTTTCCATGTTATCACTCTGACGAGTGTGGTTGAAACTCCGTGTTGGGGAATAGGGAGGGCACAACGTCCCTTATGAACATTCTCATCCCTGATTTCCACTTCCCGTGTTAGCTGAGCGGCGGGCATCCAACCACTGTTGCAGAATCAGGGCCGCTGCTTTGCGGTCAATGAGACCTTTATTCTGAGAAAGCGATCGCCTCTCCCCTTTGATTAACTCTTCTGCCTCCACGGAGGTTAGGCGCTCATCTATATACTCGACAGGCAACTGGAGTGCTTTCGCCAACCGCTTGGCAAATTTTTTGATCTGCCGTGCCTGGAAGCCCAGCGTCCCATCCATTGAATAAGGCAAACCGACAACGAGGAGCTGTACTTGTCGCTGTTCAACCCACTCTCGAACTTGTTCTACATCCCCATTAAAAGACGTGCGGTTTATTGTTGTCAGACCTGTAGCAATCAGACCCGTGCCATCACACCCTGCCACACCGATGCGCTTGCTTCCTACATCTAATCCCAATGCCGAGAGCTTTTCCATCCTCGAAACGTTCCTAATTCCGGATGGTGGGCGATTCCGTGGATGGGCTTGCCTCTTTGGAGATAGCACTCTTCGAGGTTGAGACTGGTTGAGAGCCGTTTCCAGAGGAGACAGCTTGGGTTTTCTTGGAGATAGACTTCCACCAAGCAATGCGGCTGGGGATTGGTGTGCGTGCTGGCTGTAACCCTTGAAGCACTTCCGATAACTGCAATCCTTCTAAAGACATTGGCTTGGCTTCCCGTAGCTTGTGCCAGACAGAACGGGACATCAAAAGGGTATGCTCAATCCGCTCTGCCCCCATTTGTTCGAGATATTCTTCCCGTTCGGGTTGATAATCAGCAGAAGCAATTTGTAGAGATTGGGGGGGCATCGCTTGCACAACCCGCGCCATTTGAGCCAGTAACTCTGGGTATAAGCAGGTGTAAGCTGGGTGGACAGTCAGCTCACCTTTGTGGCAACTGGAGCCATCCCGACACAGCCGGATTTGAAAATAGCCAATCGCGGCTTTGCGTTGGGGTTCAAATACGTAGCCACTCACGACTTCGGTATGGGTGAACCACTGGTGAATATGAGATACCAGCGCCCTCATAAACCCTGTTTTAAAATCTTGGACGTGGCGGTCAAATACCTGGCGCACCAAGGGGGGCATGGATGCTGTATCAAGTTGATAAAGCAACTGAGCTTCAGCATTACTCACCGGGAGTAGATTCGGTAAATCAGGCTCGTGAGCTGCCAATTCTTCCAGGATTTGAGGTGCGATCGCCCAATACGTCAGTTGTGCTAAAGGCTGAAATCCATTTTGCCGATAAAGTGCCAGTGTCGTTTTCTGATGAATATTAACTTCCAGTAACCAGGTTCGCGCTTCCCAAATGGTCTCGAAGCAATAGCGCAATAACGCCGAGCCCGTGTCTGCTTTTGCTGATGTATTGTCTTGAACGCTGGCTGTAGTATCGACTAACACCTGCTCCACCCGCCAAGTGCTGCGGGTGCGATTAAACGGCGAAATCTTGATCATGCCGCGAATCTGCTGGAACGCTTCAGACACATACACACAAAAGGCATACTGGCTGGGGTTGGGGAACCAACTTAGCAGCTTGAGCAAGCCATACCAGCGTCGAACTTGCTGTAATTGTTGAATGAATGTCACAGAGCAACTGTTGCTATCTGCATCAGTTACCTCTGTAGCAAGCTGTTCGATCGCCTCCAAATCTCGGTATTGAATGGGGCGAATCGCATTCTTCGCGTTTTCTGAAACAGGTGAAGTCATGTTGGGTACAGATGCCTTGACGCAGATAGCAGCAGACGCGACCAACAGGCTTGCGCGATTGCAGAACAGTTGCAAGACTGAGGTTACTGCCAATATGTTAACGATTTTCCCACCCTTCCATTTTCATCCCTGGGATGGCTTCCCTTGAGAGAGCAAGATTTTCAAGACTTTAGGGGGCTGTTCTTCATTGTATTCCCTTTAAGAGTAGGGTCGGTATTGCCCAGCTATCTTTAACTCCTCCTTGGAAGCTGTATGAACTCTTAGGTCAAGCGTCGTCTGAGTAAAGCAGCAAGTGTCAAACGCTCTGGAGCCTTCTCCCCATAGCTTTATGCCATTGCCTTTCTGTACCTGAGAATGTGAGTATCATTACGAAGTGTTCACAAAATTTAAAGGACATGGGGGCTAAACTGAAGATTTTATCGTAAACATTTGTAAACTAATAAACAACTATCTGCTCACAGAAATTTTCTGGTGCCTTCGCACGAAGGCAGCTTCTTCCCGGAAAAGCACAACTAGGCTTTCACTGTATTAGGAGTTTCTCAATGAAGCAACTTGTCAAACTTGAGCGCTACTTCCTGATTGGTCATATTTTTGCAATGGTCTTTGGACTAGCGGGGTTACTGCTAGTCGTACCCCATCCTGAGGTGATCGCAGGCTTAGGCTCCTTTGGGCAGAAGACGTTCGCGTGGTCAATGTCTGGGGGTGGGGTGCTCAATATCCTGCTGGGTGCAGCAGCGGTCGCAATTTATGCATACCGAACCCTGGGGCTACAGCAATGGCTGACCTTCATGGTACCGGCTGTGCTTCTCTCTTTGGGCAGTGAATTGCTAGGCACCAGTACCGGCTTCCCGTTTGGGGAGTATGGTTACTTAAGCGGTTTGGGTTACAAAGTGGCTGGACTGGTTCCTTTCACCATTCCCCTCTCCTGGTTCTATATGGGTTTTGTTTGTTATCTACTCGCTCGTGCTGGAATCGATGCCAGTATGAAAACAACGAACTGGGTCTGGTTGCGCTCTATCTTGGGCGTCGCTTTAGGCGCGATCCTGCTCACATCTTGGGACTTTGCCCTTGACCCAGCGATGAGCCAAACCGCTTCTCCTTTTTGGCATTTCGGAGATATAGGTTCTTTCTTTGGAACTCCTTACCGCAATTTTGCAGGCTGGCTGGCAACGGGTGGTCTGTTTATGAGCGTGGCAGCTTTCTGCTGGAAGAAAACGCCGATTACCTTATCGCGTCAGCAGTTGGGATTTCCTCTGCTTGTTTATATCAGCAATATTGCCTTTAGTGCTGTCATGACAGTTTTTGGTGTTGGACTCTGGATTCCAATCGGATTGACCCTGATTTTTGGCGTCGTTCCTGCTGTAGTTTTGTGGTGGATGGGTTCATCTGTACCTACCCCAATCACCGTAGACTCAAGTGAGACTACTGAACTAACAACGCTTCAGGCGAAACCAGTACCGATGGCATCAGTGGGAGCACTGCCGAAGTGAGTTGGTTTACAGCTTTAGTCAGCGGTTCAACAGCGCTACTTCCACCCGCGTCTGTTAGCTTCTTAGCCTCAGCGCTGTTATTCATTCAGATACCCGCCGCCTTCCTCCTGCTCTCCCGCCTGATTAAAGGGCCAGGGCGTCGTCCTCCAATTGTTCCTCAAACTGCCGCTCCCGATCAACTGGGCGTTGTCAGTGTGGTGATTCCCACCCTCAACGAACGCGATCGCCTAACTCCCTGCCTAGTAGGCTTGAGTCAGCAGAGTTATGAAGTTAGAGAAATCATCGTTGTCGATAGTCGCTCAACCGATGGAACACCGGAGCTGGTTAAGAACGCCCAGGAAAAAGATCCCCGATTTCGCCTAATCACTGATGATCCCTTACCCCCTGACTGGGTAGGGCGTCCCTGGGCTTTGCATACGGGTTTTTTGCATACTTCCGCTGATAGCCAGTGGTTTCTGGGGATGGATGCCGATACTCAGCCTAAGTCTGGACTGGTAGCAGGTCTGATCGAAGCCGCTGAAGCGGAAAAGTTTGATTTAGTTTCCCTATCGCCGCAATTCATCCTCAAGTATCCAGGGGAGTGGTGGCTCCAACCCGCGTTATTGATTACCCTGGTTTACCGATTTGGGCCAACTGGTATCAATAGTGAATCAGCGGAACGGGTAATGGCGAATGGACAGTGTTTCTTATGTCGCCGCGAAGTTCTGACCAAGCTGGAGGGCTATACCAGTGCTAAAGGGTCTTTTTGTGATGATGTAACCCTGGCTCGTTATGCGGCATCTTGTGGGTTTAAGGTTGGGTTCCTTGATGGAGCCAAGGTGGTGAAGGTGCGAATGTATGAGGGAGCCAAAGAAACCTGGAACGAGTGGGGGCGAAGTCTTGACCTGAAAGACGCCTCTTCCACAGGTCAGCTGTGGAGCGATCTGTGGCTGCTACTGAGTGTTCAGGGGCTTCCTCTCCCTGCCTCCTTACTTTTTCTAAGCTGCCTGGGTTTGGGGATTTCCTCACTGTCAGTGACGGCTGCGGCTGGGTTGAATCTATTTTTATTGTTGATTCGTTGTGCCTTGCTTTTTGCGATCGCTCCCTCTTATGATCGCACTCAGGCATCAGCTTCCTCCTGGCTATTCTGGCTTTCTCCGATTGCAGACCCTCTAGCCGTCTTGCGAATTTTCTTGTCGGCTATCCAGCGACCGACCTCTTGGCGGGGTCGGAGTTATGAAATCTGAGGTTGGCAGGTTGAATGTTAGCAGGTTGGCAGGTTGTAATATCTAGTCTTTCAACCTTCAACGTTCAACCTTCCAACCTTCAACGCTTCTAACCCTCAACATCTGCCGTATTCGCTTGATCGACTCGTTCTAGTTGCCAGAGGATTTGATTGCCTTCACGTCGTACTCGTGACACAATCCAATTCCGCCAAGGCCAGTGGTCGCCGCGACTGGTTACAGCACTGGCATTAACATCCATTAAGTCAGCCAGTTCTGGACTGCTAATTAGGTAGCCTTGGCGGGCTATTTCGTCGGCGATATGGAGCGTTTCTACCAGGTTACGGAGTTGAGCAACTCTCACCTCGCGAGGTAAGTCTTCAGTCGCACCAGTAGGGGAAGAGACAGATGAATCTATCATGGTTACTTCAGAGGAGGGAAGGCTCATTGGTATAGTCTCGTAAGCTAACTTAGAAACAACGTTTGAATCTGATACTCCTGTTACAGGTGAGTTAGTGGCTGAATGATCGGATGGTGGAGTCTCGAAGTCGAACGCCTGTTCTAGTACAAGAGGCTTACCAATAGCAAAAGCACGAGCGATCGTATCACAACGCTCATTACCCTCGTTGCCACTGTGGCCCCGAACGTACTGCCAGTCCACCCAGGGAGAATTCAGCTCATCAAGAGTTTCCCACAAATCTTGATTTAATACAGCTTTTCCCTGAGCCGTCTTCCAACCTTTTTTTTTCCAGCCTTTAACCCATTTGGTGATGCCATTCTTGACATATTCGCTATCAGTGTAGAGGATGACGGGTGTGTCCTGACCCGATGCCTTGAGAACCTTCAGCGCCTGAATGGCCGCTAGCATTTCCATTCGGTTGTTTGTGGTTTGGGCTACTTTTCCGCCCATTTCATAAACGGAGCCATCGGTAAAATAGACTACAGTACCCCAGCCACCTGGACCAGGGTTGCCAGCGCAAGCGCCATCGGTGTAAAAGCATTTGATTTGGCGAGTAGGAGGCATTGTGTTTTGAGTTGTAAGGTGTGAGTGTTTTCTGCGGCGGTACCCTTCTTCAAGTGAGGAATGACTGACTAGAGGCGTGACAGCTAATCAGATGATAAGTGCATCCGACTCAAAGTATTTATCATAATCGCCGATAAGACCCCATGTGGAGCGTAGCGGCACTTGGGGATAAGAGGCGAGTCAATTGTCCTGTCAGTTTTGTAGAAATAACTGGAACAGGCAAGAGGCTGAAGTACAAAGCTTGCTAAAACAAAATCTTTGTGGTAATAAACAGCCCCAACATTTACGCCCGCTATTCATCTAAGATGGCATTTGCTGGGGTGTTCATCAGACAACACACCAGACAATCCCTTCTCTCCTCCCGCAGTCTCGCCTCGTGAGTTACGAACCCTTACACCACAAATATCGCCCTCAAACCTTTGCCGATTTGGTAGGGCAAGAGGCGATCGCTACGACCCTGATCAATGCCATCCTGACCGAACGGATTGCCCCGGCTTATCTGTTCACCGGCCCTAGGGGGACGGGTAAAACGTCGAGTGCGCGGATTCTGGCAAAATCTCTCAACTGCTTAAAACAAGATAAGCCTACCGATTCACCTTGTGGTCGCTGTGGGGTCTGCACCAGTATCACAGCGGGTTCCGCCCTGGATGTGATTGAAATTGACGCGGCGAGTAACACTGGGGTGGATAACATTCGAGAGATTATCGAACGCGCCCAATTTGCACCCGTCCAATGCCGTTACAAAGTGTATGTGGTCGATGAGTGTCACATGCTCAGCACCGCTGCGTTCAATGCCCTGCTCAAGACGTTGGAGGAACCTCCCAAGCATGTAGTATTCGTACTCGCAACAACTGACCCTCAGCGAGTACTGCCGACCATTATCTCGCGTTGTCAAAAGTTCGATTTTCGGCGTATCCCGTTGCAGGCAATGGTGCAGCATCTACAAGATATTGCCCGCAAAGAAAATATCAATATCACACCTGACGCCTTAACGTTAGTTGCACAAGTGGCTCAAGGGGGACTCCGAGATGCCGAAAGTCTTCTGGATCAGCTGAGTTTGTTACCTGGAGAAGTGGCAGTCGAGCAAGTCTGGGATTTGGTAGGGGCGGTGCCAGAACGAGACTTACTGGAACTGACAAGAGCGATCGCCTCCGACAACTCAGAAGCTGTTCTCGACTCTTGCCGCCGCCTGATGGACAGAGGGCGGGAACCCTTGGTCGTTCTTCAAAATCTAGCGGGTTTCTACCGCGATTTACTCATTGCCAGAACCGCTCCTAATCGCGGAGATCTGGTTGCCATAACGACCCCTACCTGGGATCAGTTATGTCAGTTTGCCCAAGATGTGGATACGTCCCGTATCTTGCAAGGTCAACAGCACCTGAAAAACAGTGAAGTTCAAATTAAAAACACCACCCAGCCGCGCTTATGGCTGGAAGTTACCTTGTTGGGCTTACTACCTGCTGCGAATCCTGCCAGTGCAGCCAACCCGACTCCTGTCTCGCACTTGTCTGCTAAGGGTAGGCAAGATTTACAAGCCTCTCGTAACCCTCCTTTACCCGCAAGTTCTCCACGCCACGAGGCTCCCGGCGGAGAACGGCCTGTGGAATCTGGCATCCCACCTGTTGTATCCTCTCAGCTCCAGACACCATCATCGGATCAATTCACAGCTCCAAATTCGGCTTCTAACCCACAGGCTATCCAGTCTCAAAGCATGGCAACTGCGGTGAGGACATCTGCCCCCTCAACCTCCGTTCAAAGCCCTACATCAAATACATCTACTGCGATCGCTAGAGATTTGGAACAGCCTCTGGAGGTAAACGCGCCAAACACAACAGCGCAAGCTGCGATCACACAAAGCCTTACCTCAGAGGCGAGCGAATCCCCCTATGCGATGCGAGAAATCTGGCAACAGGTGCTAGAGCATCTTCAACCCTTTGCCACACAAGCCTTGCTGCGTCAGCATTGTCAGTTAATCAGCTTTGAAGGGTTAATTGCCCATGTTGGAGTTAGCTCACAGCCCTTAATGAAGCTTGCTCAAGAGAGATTGCCTAACATTGAAGCGGCTTTTGAAGCGGTCTACAAATCTAAGGTGAAGGTAAGCCTAAAAACCAAGGGAACAAAGTCTCTTAATATAGATACTGGCAATGAAGCCACTGCTCGCCGTGTAGTTCCAGAACCCATCTCGCAAGCGGCGGTTACCCAACCTGTAAACAACGATTTACCTAGCCAAATCTCGACCCAGCTGCTGCCCGCACGGCAAGAAGCAGAGAAAGAAACTGAAGTTCATAGGACAAGAGGGAGAGAGGGAGAAAATACTGCCCTCTTGGAAAAGGAAAATCCCCGCATTCAGATTAGTGAACAAGGTGATGCCCTAACTGAGCCTGCTGCCCGGTTTTCACTGACTGAACCTCCAAAGGCACTCTCTGTACAACAGATAGATTTGGATGTGGAGGATATGGAAAAGGTGATGGGGAACCTCAAGCAATTTTTTGAGGGAGAGATTGTCGATCTAGGCGATGATTTCAGCAATCGTGAACCTGTAAGCACTAAGCCACTAGATACAGAGGAGACGATCGCTGAGGATACTGAGCAGCTCGAAGTAGAGCTAGAAGAAGACGAACACGAACTGAGTTTGAGTCAACTAACCCGTACTCGCCAATGGCAAGCCAGTGAGTTAGCCGCTCTCGAAGATGCCGATGTCCAGAAAAGATTGGAGAACGTGGAATACGATGAAGACGGCGATATTCCTTTTTAGCGGGGCAACCACAGGGGGATTGCCCCTACCATTAATCAACCTATGCTCTAGCGATTCGCTTCAAGCTCAAAACTTTCTTCATCAGCGCCTTGATGCACTGTCTTCACCCATTTAAGACGCTTGGGACGCACGGAAATTCGCGCTGTCATCCCAGCAATGACTAGCATCCAGTGGAGCATGTACAACATGCCGCGTAGCGTCTGTAAAAGAGTGACTAACAAGGTCGAAACATTCATTGGTTCGTCTCGCTTAGTGCGCAACAGCCCGAAGTACATTCCGATCGCAGGAAGAGCGAGAGTAAATCC
>NZ_DATNPA010000260.1:0-5950 GCF_036703385.1 Allocoleopsis sp.
GAGCATCTGAAAGCTGCGTTCAGGTTACCATCTCTTGACAAATTGACGGATTGAATAAGCAAAAAGGTAAATGGCTTTCTCCTGATGCCAGTTTGCTTACTCATTTTAGTAGATTCCGCACTTCAAAAGGTAAATGGCTTACTCCTCATGTCTGCGGGCTTTCTCATTTGAGGAGTTCACGCATTGATTTCGGTAATTTACGCAAGCAAACAGATAAATGGCTTTCTCCTGATGTCTTGATGTCTGCTGGGTTTCTCATTTCTGCTAGAGCGTCGGTTCATTAATGGTAGGGGCAATCCCCCCGTGGTTGCCCCGTCAGGGTTTGGGGCAGGCACGGGGGCACTGCCCCTACGAAAAATCGTTGTTTTGGCGATTACTGAACCGACGCTCTAGTGGATTTGGGCAAACATTGTCCTGAGTAGTCGGAGAATGATAGGAGGGGCTATACAAACAAGGAGTATTTGTAATGACAGATAAACCCACATCTTACGAGCAGTTCACCCTGCCAATAGTACAGGAAATGTTCGAGCTAGTTTTAGATGAGCGAACTAATTGGACAGCTAACATAGAACCAGTTGAACCCAGCCAGAGGTTACTTCAGGACTTGGAGGATAATGTACTGCTAGCCTTAGCAACCAATACTGAAAAGGCTAGGTCAGAACTTATTATCACTCCCATCCTTAACGAGTTGCGTCGGAGAAAGAATATAGTAGTGTTTTCTGGTAAAACTTTCAACGTCAACGAAGAGCTGGGATTGAAGGGACGGTGCGATTTTATTGTCACTGCCTCAGATGAATTCTATTACATCAAGGCTCCCGTTCTGACTATTGTCGAAGCCAAGAATGAGAGTATTGTTTCGGGGCTAGGGCAATGCCTTGCCACAATGGTTGCCGCACAGATATTCAACCAGAGTGAAGTGGTGTATGGCGCAGTGACAACTGGCGATCGTTGGAAATTCTTGCAGATCAATGGCAAAGCGGTCAGTATTTCCCCAGTTGAGTATAGCTTGGAAAGTTTGGGCAAAATCTTGGCAGTGCTGGAGAAAGCAACGTAAAAATCGAACCTGTCCCAACTCCGGTGAAGTCTTATCAAAGATGAATCGTTACAGTTGGCTAAACTACCTCGAAGTGCATCAAGAGATTAGTGTGGGCTTACGGGGTGGCGATCCGGAGCTGGATGCGATCAGCTTCGCTGGTGCCGAAGGCAATCGCCTCTCGTCTAGGATTTGCCCCCCGTACCTTACAGCGCAAGCTCAAGGAAATTGTGCAGTTGTGCTTTAGCGCTAAAGCGCAACTAAGGACTTAGTTTTTATATATAATGGGTAATTTTTCTGGATTATTATATCCAGAAAAATTATCTGTAATTACAAGGTTAATTTCAGAACAATCTTAAAGGTTATGAGTAGTCAACACCGAGACAAATGCTTGAAATTAATTGGTACTTTGTCAATAATCTTGGCTAATTGTTTGATTCAGTCAAAAGTTAATGCTCAACTGATTCCCGACCAGACTTTGGGGATAGAAAGTTCAAGAGTCACTTCTCAGGATAGCCGGGACTTCATTGACGGCGGGGCAATGCGTGGCAGTAACCTGTTCCATAGTTTTGTTGAATTCAACGTTGGCAATCAACAGCAAGTTTATTTCGCTAACCCTTTGGGTATTACCAATATCCTCACCCGCGTCACGGGACATAATGTCTCCAATATCTTTGGCACATTAGGTGTAGAGGGTGCGGCTAATCTGTTTTTACTTAATCCTAACGGTATTATATTTGGTGCAGGAGCCAGATTAGATGTGGCAGGTTCATTTGTAGCCAGCACAGCCGATGGAATTAGGTTAGGAGAAAATGGATTCTTCAGCGCAGAAAAACCAGAAAACAGTACATTACTAGCCATCCAACCAGGAGCCTTATTTACTAACGCTCAGCGCTCTCATCAAGCCGAAATTGAAAATCAAGGGAACTTAGCAGTAGGAGCCGGACAAACGCTCACGTTACAGGTAGATAGGGTCACTAGCACAGGTTCCTTGAGTACGCCAGGAGGCACAGTCCAGGTTTTAGGAGAACGGGTGAGCTTACTGGATAATGCCAGTATCGATGTTTCTGCACCGACGGGTGGCGGGACAGTTTTACTTGGGAATGGAAAGCAAGTCAATATTGGTTCTGGTGTCAGGATTAACGCCGATGCTAGACCCCCGAATCACCTCACTCCGGCCTTAGTAGGAGGAGGGAATGATAATGGAGGAACAGTCATTATTAAGTCAAATGAGACAACCCACTTTGAGGGTGCGATTAGTGCTGGTGGAGGAGAAAATGCGGGAAATGGGGGTCTTGTAGAAGTATCGGGAGGAAATCTGCAATTTAGCGGAACTGTAGATACTTCTGCTCCTATGGGTAAGGTCGGTACATTATTGCTTGACCCTAAAAATATTCTCATTCAAGCAGACAGTACGATTAGTGGTCTAGCCATTAGCCAAGCCTTGTTTCTTAATGATGTGATTTTGCAAGCGGATAATGATATTACCGTTGATGATGATATTACCGGAATTGGGAGAAATAGCCTGACCTTTTTGGCAGGGCGATCGCTCACCATTGCACCTAGCCGCAGCATCAGGCTCAATTGTGGAAATTTTACGGCTAAGTTTAATGATGAGAATACTTTAATACCAGCAGACCGCGACTCTGGAGTTGCTCAGTTTGTCATGAGTCCAGGTTCCCAAATCTTAACCAACGGCGGAAATGTCACCCTTGCATCAGGAAGCTTTGCACCAACCAGTCAAATTAATACCACCAATGCTGGCATTATCAGTTCAAATCAGGCTGGTAATAGCGGTAATATTACCTTATTCTCTCTAGGAGACATTACAACTGGGCTTTTAAATACTAGCAGTGGTACTGGCAACGCTGGTAACCTTTCCGCCACAAGTGTGGGAGGTGCGATCGCAACGACTAATTCTATTGTCACAGATTCCTCATTTCAAGCCGGAGACATCTCACTGACTGCCGCAGGCAACCTCAGCATGACGGTAGACAAGTTCGACCCCAATGGTAATATCACGTCCAATGGAGGACTACCAGGAAAAATCACGCTCACCAGTGGCGGTATCTTGTCAGGTAAGGGAGTTGTCCTGGTAAACACTATCTTCGGTTCTAGCCCTCCCAGCGGTATCACAAATGGTGTCACTCTCACCGCTCCGTCCATTGTTCTAGAGGATTCTATTGTCACTGCCAACACATTTAGTAATGCTCCGGGGGGAGATCTGCTGCTCAAGGCGACAGACGAGGTTGTAGTGCGTCATAGCGCTCTTGGTACGGGTACCGATTCGTTTATTCCCCTTCAATCCAGTGGCAACTCTGGAAACGTCACCCAGTGGTCAAAATGCTGGTGATTTGACACTCAATGCCCAGAGACTCACTCTCACAGATGGTGCTGCTATTGCTACGGCTACGTTTGGAGAGGGAAATGCAGGAGACTTGACCTTATCAGTCAGACAGCTCAGTGTCGGCAATGGTTCTGCCATCGTAACAGCAACGTTCGGGAAGGGAGATGGTGGTACGTTGACCATCAAAGATTCAAAGTTAATCGAGGTGATTGGCACTTCACCCGATGGCAGTTTTTCCAGTGGCATACGCGCCGATTCTGTGGGTGCTGGAAAAGCCGGAACGTTGAACATTGAGACAGGGCAGTTAATTGTGGGACAAGGAGGAGAGGTCAACGTCAGTGCTCAAGGCACGAGCAACGCAGGTGAGGTTAACATCAATGCCCGTTCCATTTTCCTCGACAGGGGTACTATCCGTGCCACCAGTACTTCTGGAGGAGGAGGCGACATCAACCTGCGGGTTTCCGATATTGCGCTGTTGCGGAATGGCAGTCAAATCTCTACTCGTGCTGGAAACCAACCGAGTGATCGCGGCAACGGCGGCAACATGAACATCAATGCTCAATTTGTTGTGGCTGTTCCCAAAGAAAATAGCGACATCATCGCCAATGCCTTTGCAGGCAGGGGAGGGAATATCAACATTACTGCTCAAGGTATTTTTGGCTTGCAGCTAAATAATACAAAACAACCCATCCCAGTGAGTGAAATTACTGCCAGTTCTCAATTAGGCATTGATGGCACGATTACGATCAATAGTCCAGATGTCGATCCATCTAGGGGATTAACTGAATTGCCGTCTAATTTCACCGACTCTTCCAACCAAATTGCAGCAGGTTGTCCAGCAGATAAGGGCAATCGTTTTAGTGTGACTGGACGTGGAGGGATTCGGATAATCCCAGTCAATATCTGCGCGGACGCGCCGTTTGGCAAGATACGCGCAATTTACCCCAAGCCGAACTCTTATCCCAACCCACCACCTCGGCACAATCAGGTGAAGGTGACTTACAAGAGATGACTCGAATGGTACCGCATCAAGAAGCGATCGCGCGAAGCGCTGCGCCAAGAGCGATCGCAAACCTCAACCAGACCCACAATCCACCATTGATTGAAGCACAAGGTTAGAGGGTTGATGACAATGGCACGGTTATTCTGACGGCTGAGTCCAATGGAGGACGTTTACCTAGTGCTTCAGTTTCCGCTCAGTCTTGTGAGGAAATTCCAAAATAAGAAAGGAGTCTAACACAACTTCAAAGGTAGGTTTTCTATGACAGAGACAGCCATCCAGACTGATTTACCCCCCCCATTTCCTGACCACACTCAACTGCCAGAATCCGATGGTACATTCGTGAAAAATTTTCAGGAGCATCCCCAAAGCATCATTTTGACTGATTCTATTGGTTCGGTTTTGCAGCAACGACATCCAGATGGTCAATACGCAATTGGACAAGACTGCGGTATTTATTGGCGCGAAACTGACCCCCCAGAAAAAGGAGCAGAAGCCCCAGATTGGTTTTATGTGCCCAATGTTCCCCCACTCCTAAATGGAGAAATTCGTCGCTCCTACGTGCTGTGGCGAGAATTCATGGCACCCTGGATTGCTTTAGAGTTTGCTAGCGGGGATGGACAAGAGGAACGAGATGCAACTCCTTTATCGGTTGTCGCGGAGGGTAAAACTACTAAACCCGGTAAATTTTGGGTGTACGAACAGATTATCCGTATCCCCTACTATGGCATTTATGAAATCAAAAACGGCAAGTTAGAAGTCTATCATCTGAACAATTTTTCCTATCAAAAACTAGAACCGAATGAACGGAATCACTATCCAATTGAACCGTTGGGTATGGAATTAGGACTTTGGCACGGCACTTATCAAAATCAAACTCAATTGTGGTTGCGTTGGTGGGATAGTGAGGGCAATCTCTTATTAATTGGTGACGAGCGTGCTGAGCAGGAGCGGCAACGTGCTGAGCAGGAGCGACAACGAGCCGAGCAAGAGCGACAACGTGCTGAGCAAGCGGAGCAAAAAGCTGCAAGATTAGCAGAACGATTAAGGGCAATGGGAATTGACCCGGAAACAGACTAATTACAGTAGGAGAGCTGTGTGAGAAGTTTTGGAAGATGCTATAGGAAACGACTGTCTTTCTTAGGATTAGTCTTGTTCTCATTCTTCGCGGTGATGACAGTTCCTGTCGCGGCGCAGTATCTTCCGATTTCCCCTAACTCTCCCTCCATCCATCAGATTGCTCAGGGGAAAAGCTCAGTTCAAGCGGATGCAGCCACTCTCGCCCAAAGGTTGAATACTCAAGGTAGCTTGCAACTGGCAAACGGACAACCCCAAGTAGCTCTTCAAACCTGGCAAGAGGCTGAAAAGGCTTATGCTCAAGCCAAAGATGAGATGGGGGTATTGGGAAGTAAAATCAATCAGGCTCAAGCTTTGCAAAGTTTGGGAATGTTTCGGCGATCGCTCGACATTTTAGAACAGGTGCAGCAGGCGATCGCAATCCAACCCAACTCTGAAGTGAAAGCAACAGGATTGCGTAGCTTAGGACTCGCTTGGCAAGCTGTCGGCGATC
>NZ_DATNPA010000261.1:0-4612 GCF_036703385.1 Allocoleopsis sp.
ACAGACTTATTGGGGACGAATTTTTTAACAAGGGTGCGTGTTGAGTTTTGCGCGGAGTAAACTCTACTCGCTCTTTCTAAGCTTCAGCGTTAGCTGATTGATTCGGTCTTTCCTGTTCCCTTATTCAAACTGTATCTCACCTGAAAAGCTCCTCAGTTTTACTTCAAATGAGCGTAAGTCACTCAAGGGCGCTGAGGAGAAGGTGGGGTTGACTGTTCACTCTCGTCATGGGGATTTCTCCATTGGTTGCCGTTGTCTCCCACTTCGGGAGCATCCGTTTGCATCGCACATTACATCTGGGAGTTTGTGCGTTTTCCCCTTATTTGTTGTTGACCCTTGAGCGAAAAAGAGCCATTATCAAGGCTACGCCTGCAATCGCAGACACCAGTGTTTTGCTGTTGTATTTCACAAGGTTCTCCTCTTTTTGATTTCAACGACAGACAACATTACCCACCCCGCCATTTCGTTAGCTTTGCCCTCCATTACGAAAAACCGTAAGGTCGTACCATTTGAATAAGCCACTTTTCCGCCAGCCGTTTCCCTGATTAGCGAAGCATGAGTTAATTGCGAGCTTGATTCCTCTTGAACGGGTGACAGTTGCAAATCCAGCCTTGCTGGATACCTGACCTGATTAAGTGATGCTTGCGAATTTTTTGAGACCCGCCTTCCTCCCTTTCTGCTGGTCTGTATGCTTAAGTAGATTTCCCACTGTTTGCCCCAAGGGTCTGCAACCTTCGAGCATATTCTCAGGGCTGAAGTTAACTTGTCTTCCCAGATATAGGGCCACTTTGAAGAGCCTTCGATTTGCTGAAAATATTCTTGCTCCGGCAACGAACCAACAATTTTTTTAACGATCTCCTCTTTGTTAAAACCTTCATCCATGAATTCACGCTCCACGCAGGTAGTACTCTTCATTGACAGTACTACTTTGCGGCTCTCGCCATCTCCCCTCTTGCTTCTTGGGGAATCATCTGCAATAGAGCAAGTAGCGCCTCTCGATTTTTGACCTTGTAACAACCTGGATTCGTCCATACTACTTGCACGCAAGAAAGCAATTCATGCTTGCTTTCCATGTCTGTTTTGGTCAGAGCTGCCCTGTGTCCTTAACGCCGACCCGTTCATAAAGTCAATTTATGTAGTCGAAGTCCAGGTGCCGTCCCTGTTGGCACCCGATGCCTTCCCCCAGGTTCTGTAGCGCATCGTCATCTAATTTAAAAGCTTGCTCGACGTATTGAATTAGAACGCTATCCACCTCTGCTTTGATGTTTTTCCTAGCTACACCAAGCCGGATTGACGATATTGCATTCCTCAGTTGCTTCTGCAATTCGGGTTGCATCCTTTCTAGGTAGTCTCCCCACTCCGACGCGATCGCAGATGCTAGCTTGCCTGGGGCATACGCCGTCAGTGGCTTGTTTCTCTCTCCGTATTCTCCGTAATCTCTTATCTGTTGTCCTTGTTGCATAGGAGTGATTCCTCAATTACTCAAAGTACTGCATATGGCGTAGAGGGGTTGCTTCCATGAATCGGCTTTTCCACAACTCCTTTTCCGAGTGTGGGACTTAACCGTTCCAGTGCTGGCAAGCCCCTTCAATCTCTGTCTCAAAATCCCAGTCGTATCTTTCTGGTTTGGTCAGGAGCTGCTGCGGAACGTATTGCTTCAGTTCATCTTCTACGTCTTCGTAGTGCTTTCCTACACACGAGAGTGCCACACTTTCTGGCACTTCCAGAAAAAAGTCAACCTCATGCACGAACGAACATCCATCTTCTGATGCTGTACTGTGCATGAGGCGATTCGGTTTTAATAATTTCTTTATCTGTTTCCAAGCTTCTCGCTTGGTTTCGCAATGTGTCGTGATTGAAACTTGTAAATCTATTGTTGCCATTGGCTTCTCTCCTGATTCTAGGAGTCGGTGTTTAATGGTTACTCCCGATTCTGGGAGTTCTTGGGGGATGTTTCCCGCTCTCGAACTAATCTCTCACACTGCCTAATACCTTGTCAAGGTATTCGCTCGTCTTTCCGCCGTGGCTACAAGCCCTAGATTCATGCTCTATTACGTTACTTCAGCTTGATTTCCCCAATCTTGGACGCGATCGCTAGGGCAATTAACTCGCTCGTCACTTCTAGGAGTATTTGCCAAAACGCTCTTGTTGCCACCTGCGTCACCTGGGGAATCGTTATTACAAAGACTGTAACTCCGATTAGGACATAGACCACTTTTTTTCTGTTAGCTAGCTGACTTTTTAGCTGATATCTAAGTCCCTGAGCTTTTCTTGCTTGCATAACGTTTATCGCCCTTTTTTCAAGCGATTGCTGATTACGAATTATCGCTTTATAGAATCATTGCCACTATTAGCCCTGCTACGCATAACGCGATCGTTGCGGCTCCGATTCGATTAAAAGCAGACTGTCGATTTCTATGGTAGTACAAACCTGTTGAGAAACCTCTTGTTCTGGGCTTATAGTGCGATTTTGTTCCAATCAGTAGTTTGAAGAATGCTTTGATTAATTCTTTTGCCGTTCCTCCTAGTACTTCAAAAACAAGATTCGCGATCGACCAAATGGTTAGTTTTTGGGTACTGAACACTTTCTTATCAAACCCCCTCACTATCTTCTCTACGATTGTCCCTTTTCCCAGTCTCGCAACTTTTTCAAACAGTATCCCGATAACTTCCATTCCACTCATTGAGGATTCGGGCTTAACTTCTTCATTGTCTTTCCATTGACGTTGGTAGTCTTTGTAAACCTGAATGACTTCTTGCAGTACGTGATGAGGCAACTCGAACCATTCTTCGCTGTGTTCTAGCTCTACTTTGTACGCTGCATATCTTTTGTGGAGTGCCGTTTCTATTCCCTCTGCATTGTAACAATCGAACACTTCAAGGATTCGATAATTTACTGGGGGTTGCGCTCTTTTAAGTTTTTCACATCTTTCCTCTGCGCTGAATGCCCACCCCATTTTGTACCTGAACAGACCTATGGCTTCAATCAAGTAAATTTGGGCAATCTGATTCTTCGTGCTGCGGGTCTTTCTCTTGAACTTTACCTTGGTTGCCATTTTATTTTTCTTGAATCAATTCTTGGGTGTTCGAGCTGCTCGCTGTCTTATCAAGAGACTTTCATATTATTTATTTTTTATCATTTTAGTAATAATTTGATTTTTAAGAAATCTATAAGCTTTGATATTCAGCTACTTTTTGCAAGAAAAATTTAGCAATAGTTTTCATTACTTTACTTACTTAGTCGTTGCAAAAATTTTTATAACTATGTATTCTAGTAAATTTTTAAATTTTGCTAAAACTTTTCTTTTATTTTTTAGGTTTTTGTGTATTTACTTTTTGTAAAAAAGGGGTTGTTTTAATGCCGCTTTTAATGCCGCACGGCTGCGGCGCGGCTGCGGCAATGCCGCATTTGTGCCGAAGAGTCTCCGCTTGCCTGCCGCACGTAGAACCCTTGTATATCAAGGAATACCGACAATGCCGCATAGTTTTCCGGCGTGGCGCGAGGACGCCTGTTTCCCCGCGTACCCCCCGCTGGCACACTTGGGCGCGAGCTGCGGCATTACTCTTTAAGTCTGTATTCATCCCTTCCCTCGTTGATCACAATTTGGTGCCCTGCTAGTTCGTTTAAAGCATTCCTTATTTCTGGTGTAGTCCAAGTTCTAATGGCTTTTTGAATCTCGTGAGGGGTCTTTTTGCCTTTCCCCCTTAAGTAGGTAATTATGCGTCGATACACATCTTTCTGATCGAGTATTCGTTCTACCCGTTCTTGTTCGCTTTCCTGTTCTTCGTGAGGGGACTCTGGCTCTCCATTCGGAGTTGGTATCATGAACTCGTCTCTCAAATAAGACTGGTTTAGTTGCGATATTATCTCGTCAAAAACCCGCTTATCTTTTAAGTCTGTTTCACTTGAAAGTTTTGGTACAATACCTATTCTTGGCTTTGCTCCTACAGTGGTAAAAATAATTGGAGTTTTTAGCTCCTTATTCCTAATAGCCTCACACAGCATAGAATAGATTGATGCTATTGCCTCTCTGTCCTCTGCTGAGCAGATGCTATCGTTTTTAAATACCAGCCTTATAGTCTGTAATTCGCCTTTTTCTTCGCCGTCCTCGTAATAAATAAATCCTTGCGAATAGATGTCCAAAGATAAGCGAATTGAAGCATCATTAGCCAACCCCAAACTATCTAGCTTGTCGGATTGTGTATCGACGTAAAGCCCCACACCACAGCTACGTCCAATTGTAATAATTTGCCGAATCATGCTTAAAATCAATTGGAGTTCAGTGTCTTTTAATCGGGCTTGTAGCTCCTGATAAGTCCCGTACCAATCCCCCAATATAAGTCGAACGGGTTCTTTAACTTTCAGCTCGTCTCGCTCGTCTTCTGGAAGGTCTTTTCTTACCAAATAGATTCCATAGACGGTGAACAGAGGCTCCAACAATTCCTTGATTATTCGTCCTCTTTCTTCCTCAGAACCTTTCCCAGTCGGTAGTTGGTTTAACTTATCTGGTGCGAAAACAAACCTATGCTTTTCCGGGATTCCATACAACTTGTCGTTTTTGTTGAGCAACGCATACAGGTGACATCTGGGGTATCTTTCCCGGAATTTTTT
>NZ_DATNPA010000262.1:0-3604 GCF_036703385.1 Allocoleopsis sp.
CTCCCTGGACAACGACGACTGATCTTACTTGACCTGAATATGCCCAAAATGGGAGGAATTGAGTTTCTGCGAGAGCTACGCGCCGATCCGGAACTGCGACCCCTTCCTGTGATTGTGCTGACCACTTCTAATGAGGATAAAGATAAAGTGGAAGCCTACAATCTGAATGTGGCTGGATATATCATCAAGCCAGTAACGTTTAATAAATTTGTAGAAGCTATGGCGACGCTCAATAAATATTGGATGCTAAGTGAGATGCCGTAAAACCAGGGTTAGATCTTCGCTTTTGGAATATTATCGCTGACTTGGGAAATTTTAAAACTATTTATGGGACACAAGTCAGGGTGAACAACAGGAAAATCAACCTATCGTTGTGTAGAGATAAAAATAGAGGAGATTTTTCCACAATAGTGGTGAGCCAACAGGTAAGGGCTAAATGCTAAAAGCTAAGAGCTAGTTATGGAAGAGATAATCAACATCCTGGTGGTGGAAGATGATGAAGTCGATCGCATGGCAGTGAGCCGAGCGCTGAAAAAGGCTGGAATTTCAGCCGAAATGGCAGTAGCGGTTGACTGCAAAAGTGCGTTGAAGGCTCTCTTGGGAGATGATCTTTCGGAGAACGACAACAGCTCTAGCGAAGCAACAGCTCACGCTAACACCGCCTTAAGTGAACCCAGCTTTGACTGTGTTTTACTTGATTATCGCCTGCCAGATGGCGACGGACTAGCCCTAGTTCAATCCGTCCGGGGGGCTGGCCTCAAAGTGCCTTTGGTCGTCTTAACGGGTCAGGGAGACGAGCAAACTGCCGTTGATCTGATGAAAGCAGGGGCGTCTGACTATCTTCCTAAAAGCAAGCTCTCACCCGAAACGATTTCACGCAGCGTTCGCAATGCCGTTCGCCTCTACCGAGCCCAAAAGGAGGCCGCATCGGCTCAAGAGCGTTTACGTGAAAGTGAAGAACGCTACCGCTTGGTGCTCGAAGGCTCAAACGATGGAATTTGGGACTGGGATCTGATGACCCACGCCATCTATTGTAATGACCGCCTCTATGAAATTACTGGCTTGTCAGCCGATGAGGCGGATGTTAGTTACGATCTGGTTTGTCAGTTGCTGCATCCGGCCGATCGCATGAGAATTAGTCAGGCTGTGGCAGCTCACTTGGAAGATAACGTTGAACTCGATGTCGAATTTCGGCTGTTGCATCGTTCTGGGGAATATCGCTACTGCATGGCACGCGGTAAAGCTTGGCGGGATGCACAGGGACGACCCTTCCGAATGTCGGGAGTAATCAGCGACATTACCGAACGTAAGCGAGCAGAAGAATCGCTGCGATTCTTGGCGGAGGCGAGTGCTCTGCTTTCGGCTTCGTTGGACTACGAAAAGACCCTAGATAGGCTCGCTAGACTAGCCGTCCCTTTCCTCGCAGATTTGTGTATCGTCGATATTGTCGAAGATGGTGTCGTGCGTCGTATGGGTGTTGCTCATGCTGACCCCCATTGGAAAGAGCAGATGCAAAAACTAGAAGATTTCTACTCGCCTGACCTCAACGGAACACACCCTGCGATGAAAGTGATCCGTACAGGCGATGCCGCCTTGGTTTCGGAGGTTACCGAGGAGGAGTTGATGGCGGCGACTCGCAATGCCGAACACTGGCAAATTGTGCGGGAAATGGGCTTCAAATCTTATATGATCGTGCCGCTTTTAGTGCGTGGGCGGGCTTTGGGGGCGATCTCTTTGGTCTCTACCCAACAAAGTCGTTGCTATCGACCTACGGACTTGGCACTGGCGGAGGAACTCGCCCGTCGTGCTGCGTTATCTCTGGAAAATGGTCAGCTTTATCGAGAGACAAACGAAACCAGTGAGAACCTGCGTCAGGCTATTTTGATTCTAGGCGAGCAGCAGCAGCAATTGCGAACGCTACAGCAGCTCACTAATTTACTCAACCAACGATTGACGGATCTGCCCGGTTTGCTGCGAGAGATGGTAGAAGCGGTCGCTGGGGCGATCCCCGGTGCCCAATTTTGCTTCATCATGCTCAACAACCCACAGTGTGATGGGCTCGTTTTGACCGTGATGGCGGGAATGGACACAGAAAAGCTGCGGCTGGAAAACGCACTCTCCCCAAAGGATGGGCTGTTCTCGCGAGTCCTCTCCACAGGAAAAGCTCAGTTAATTCAAGGTAGGTCTAGCGAGTTGTCGAAGTTAGAGGAGGTACCGGCTGCCATTTACGCAGCGGCGATTGAGTCGGTACAGTCAGGGCGTCTGGGAGTTTTGGCGATCGGACATTGGGACGATGAGAATGCCTTTGATGAAGAAGACCGAAATTTGCTAGTGGCAGTGGGGGAACAAGCTGCGATCGCCATTGACAATGCTCGCATGATTAAAGCCTTGGAGGAGCAAGAGAAGCGCTTAGAAGACCAAAATGAGATGCTGGCTCACAAGAACAAAGAACTGGAAAACCAGCGGCAGCAGCTTCAACTGAATAACCTGCAATTGTTGGAAGCGGCGCGGTTGAAATCCCAGTTTCTCGCCACTATGTCACATGAGTTGCGCACCCCAATGAATGCGATCATTGGCTTTTCTCAGTTGCTCTTGCGCCAGCGTCAAAGTTCATTAGTGCCTAAACAAGCCGATATGATCCAGCGCATTCTCAGCAACGGCAAACATTTGCTGGCGCTGATTAATGAAATTCTTGACCTCTCCAAAATTGAGGCGGGGCGCTTGGAGTTGAAGCTGGAAGCTTTCAATCTCATGACCTTAGTGAGGTCAACCGTTGATGAGCTTCGTCCTCTTGCGGATGAGAGGCACTTAGCTTTGTACATCCACGACAACGTACAAAATGCCAACGTCATCAATGATAGCGTTCGCCTGCGGCAGATTTTGGTCAATCTCCTTTCCAATGGGATTAAGTTTACCCAGACGGGGAGTGTAGAGGTAGAGGTGAGGGAGATTTCTCCTGATCGCTTGGCGATCGCTGTCAAGGATAGTGGGATTGGGATAGCCGAGGCGGAGTTAGAACATATTTTTGAGGAGTTCCGGCAGATCGATCAGACTATCACTCGCAAGTACGCCGGGACAGGTTTAGGGTTAGCCATTACAAAATCGTTGGTTCAGTTGATGCAGGGAACCATTACAGTTGAGAGCAAATTGGGTCAAGGGTCTACCTTCCGCATCGAATTGCCACGAGCCGTAAAAGCTACAGGCCAAGGCTTTCATGCCATCGGCAAAGTGCGAACTTTGCTAGGAGCCAGTTCTTTAGCAGATTCTACGTTGACTCAGTCTGTTCAAAAGCGTCGCCCTGGGAGGCGACTTTATTAAATCAGTGAGCAGCAGGCTAAATAGTTAGTATGTATAGCTTTAGGACGAATGGCACTGACTGAAGCACTCTCCTACCTCACCAAAGAACCCTTGTGCAGGGGGTCTGGGGGAGGCACTCCGTCGCCCAGCGGGGGGTTTGGGGGGAGACCCCCCAATCTGGGTTTTTCTCAAATAACGATCGCTTTGCCCTGAAGTCCGTGACATTCAACTTAAATCCAAGAGCGGAACCACATTCGGAGATGATAACTTTGCAGCGGCAGGGGAAGACCCAAGTAGATGGGTAACC
>NZ_DATNPA010000263.1:0-4378 GCF_036703385.1 Allocoleopsis sp.
GAAGGTATTCCAATTTTTCAGTCCCAACTATTATAGGGACGAACAATCTTCGCCCCTAATGATAGTCTATGAATTAGCAACGGGATTACCTTACAAGACCTGCCTCTAAAAAGAAAATCATCCCCTTAATGGGTAGTTCTACCTCAATCAGCGACGAGTTTGAACAGCAGAAGGTACTGTTCGGCTAAGTTGAGATAAGCTCCAATCGGGTCGTAAATTTTTAGCTCCACGCAGATAGGGGTGGTAAATCTCAGCCTGGGATACTGGGGTATTGACGTGGATTAAAAATCGGATACATCGCTTGAGACTCCCCTTCACATGCATTTGCTGCACATCGAGTAAAGCAACATTATCCCAGTGGGAACGTTCTCGTGCGATCGCGGCGGGAAAAATAGCGTCCAAATCTTGTGTGGTTGTAAAGATCGCACTGATAATCTCATCAGGATCGAGCTGATTTCCAGCTTCCAGTTCGTTCAATAGTTCTGTTACTGCTTCTCTGATGGCCTCGACTGTGTTTTCTGAGGCAGTCGTCGCCCCACGAATCGCTCGAACTCGCCACTCCACCTATTTCATCCTCCAATTTTTCATCTTGAATTTTCGATTTCACAACCTTCTAAAATCTAGAATTCTTATTAAGGTCTATATAACCACAACGGTTGACCGCTGGTAGATAGCTCAAACTCTAACCAATCTATCCCAGATGATAACCCTGACGCCATCTGGCTACGGCTACCGCCTAGGATACGGTTTAATAACGGTTTCGGTTCCTCAAAGGTGTAACACTTCGTTTTCTCCGGGTCAAGACCTGCCAGTTCAGCGGCCCAGCGACGAGCATCTTCTTCTGTTCCCAATCGGTCAACAATGCCAAGTTCTACAGCTTGCTGACCTGTGAAAATTCGACCATCGGCAAAGCTTTTCACCGCTTCTACTGCCAGATTTCGGCCTTCAGCAACAGTTTGGACAAACTGCTGATAACTGGTATCGATCATTTCTTGCAGAATATTCTTTTCTGGCTCGGTCAGTTCGCGATCAAAGGCGAGAATGTCTTTGTAAGGGCCAGACTTAATAACTTTGAAGGAGACTCCGACTTTTTCTAATAGGCGCTCCAGGTTGTTTCCTCGTAGAATTACCCCAATACTTCCAGTAATCGTACCGGGGTTCGCCACGATGTGCTCGGCTCCCATGCCGATATAAACTCCCCCAGACGCTGAGATATTGCCGAAGCTGGCGACAATTTTGACCTTCTCTCGCAGTCGCTTGAGTGCGTAGTAAATTTCTTGGGAATCGCCAACGGTGCCTCCAGGACTGTCAATTCGCAGGAGTAGGGCGGGGAACTTCCTCTCTTCAACGGTTTTCAGGGCTTCAAGTACCCGTTTGCGCGTGGCACTCGCGATCGCACCAGTGACTTCAATTCGAGCAATTTGTTTACGAGAGTTGGTCTTGAAAGGCCAGATCATGAGTTGTTGAGTCGTTTTGAGTTAAACAGGTAATCTTAAAAATCCACAGACTGGATATCTTCTAGTTTGCACGATTAAGTTCGGTTTCGCTTTTGTCCGGATCGATACAGCTCTCAGAGGCCGGATTGAGAATCTTGCTAGTTTGTCTCCTGTCCTTAACACATTAGAATAATTCAGTAGAATTATGTAAAGAAATATAAAAAACATAGTTGAGCCTCTCATCGTTGTTTAGCCCAGCACTAAAGCGACCTCATGCAGATAAAAATCACTAATCTCTCCTCTCCGCTTACACCCTTATTGCTCATCGCTCCGTTTTTCCTGTGGGGAACGGCGATGGTAGCGATGAAAGGCGTCATCCCAAACACAACCCCGCTGTTTATGGCGGGGGTGCGTTTAGTCCCAGCAGGAATTTTAGTATTGGTGGCAGCCGCGTTAATGGGGCGTCCCCAGCCAAAGGGTTGGGCGGCATGGCTGTGGATTAGCTTGTTTGCCTTGGTGGATGGGGCGTTGTTTCAAGGATTTCTTGCCGAGGGACTGGTGAGAACTGGGGCAGGTTTAGGTTCAGTGATGATAGACTCTCAACCCCTAGCGGTGGCGCTGATGTCAGGGTTGCTGTTTGGCGAAATTATTGGCCTATGGGGTTGGTTAGGACTGGGTATTGGAGTCTTGGGAATCAGTCTGATTGGTTTGCCGGATGAGTGGATTTTGAGCCTATTCCAAGGCGGTTCCGTGACTTTAGATCTTAGCTTGCAGCAGCTCTTTCAAAGTGGCGAGTGGCTGATGCTGTTGGCATCCCTGTCGATGGCGGTAGGGACAGTCATGATTCGATATGTGACACGATATGCTGACCCTGTCACGGCGACCGGCTGGCACATGATTATCGGTGGATTACCTTTATTTGGCCTTTCAGGTGTTTGGGAGTCCCAACAGTGGGTCAATATTGACCTGAATGGCTGGGCAGCATTGGCTTATTCTACGATTTTTGGCAGTGCGATCGCCTACGCTCTGTTTTTCTATTTTGCCTCTAGCGGTAATCTCACTAGCTTGAGTGCCTTAACTTTCTTAACTCCCGTATTTGCCCTGCTGTTTGGCAACTTGCTTTTGTCAGAAGTCCTCAGTCCTCTACAGTGGTTTGGTGTCAGCATGACATTGGTCAGTATTTATCTGATTAATCAGCGTGAGGTAATAGCGCAGAAATTCCAAGCACTTTTCCGGCAACCTGCTGCTGTCCACAACCAAGACCTAGTTGTTGAATCCATCAACCAAAGTAATAGTGAGGTCGTGCTACAGAGTACAGAACGCATCTTAGAAGCATCTCAATATGTTAATTCGACATCAATTCCTGTCAACATCAAAGAGCCAGATGTCGAAATGCTATCGCAGCAGTAGAAGAAGCTAGGCTGATAGTTAACAAGCGAAGTAATATATATCGTTCCTCAGATGCGTGAAGTACATCACAATAACCTAACCCCCTGCCCCTTCCCTTGTAGGGAAGGGGAGAAAGAATCAAAGCCTCTCTCCTTGTAGGAGAGAGGTTTGGAGAGAGGTCAGAGTGTACCGACATCCAACCGAGAACCGCTATAACAGTAACCCGGGTGGTAGTGGCACGTTCATGAGTCATACCACATCCCTATCCATAACCCCTATTATTCTCTTACCTCCTCTTATTCTCTACTCTGAGAACTCTGAGCCTCTGTGGTTGATTCAAAAAAGGGAGGTAGCTGCCCCAGATTTGATATCACTCGGCGAGAACATATTCAGAGCCAGGGTTGAACTCAGCTAACTTTTTCAGTAATAATTTAGCCTTCTGAGAATTGCCAGATCTAGGCCAGCTCTCCCCTGAAGTAAAATCGTGAAGCGCCAGTACAATACGTGGCTCTGATTTCTCTACAAGAGCAACTAAGTCATTCTTGTTTGCAGTAACTAGGGTAAAGGTTGGACGCCCATGTATTAAATCGGGTCTTTTAATCCATATACTTCCATAATTAATATGAGAATTTTGCACTATGATTTGACTGGCTATTCTAACTCGGTAATAGTAGGATTGTACCGGAGCGGTAGGTATAATTTCTGTAAGAACAAACACTGAGCGTTTTTGACCTAGGTCAAAAACAGCTACTGGATACATCTCATAATTACCGCTGAAGTAGTAATCAACGGTTGTAATCGTTAAGAAAACTACAGAAACTAGAGTAATTGTTTTGATTAATGTCCTAAGAAAAAATTTTTTCCTTTGCATAGCTGAATAAAAGCGTAGTATTCAGGGATGTTTTAGCTCATACTCAATAAGCTACTCTTGACCAACGCTAAACCAATGACCAAGGTGCTCAGCAATTCACTTAGGCTGCTATTCCTGTCCAATCCAATTGGCCCCTTAGGTTCAGGATTAGGGGGTGGTGTTGAACTAACCCTACGTAACATCGCGACGGAGCAAATACACCGAGGTCATGCCCTTACTATTGTTGCTTCACAAGGGTCTACAGCTTGGGGTATGCCACTAGTTGAAATTGCTGGGAATCCACAAATTAGCGCCCAAACTCAAGGGCGAGATGCACCAACAATTATTCCAGCGTATTCCGTGTTGGCGAATATGTGGGACTATGCCCGACAGGCTCAAACCCATTATGACTTAATCCTCAACTTCGCCTATGACTGGTTGCCGTTCTACCTAACGTCCTTTTTCACTATCCCCGTTGTCCACTTAGTCAGCATGGGTTCGTTGACGGAGGCGATGGATGGAATTATTGAACAGGTAGCAATGCAGTTTCCTGGTACGATTGGCGTCCACTCTCTAGCACAGGCAGAAACATTTAGCTTTGCCAACCGTTGTCGGTGTGTTAAAAATGGCATTGATCTGTCCCTATATGAGTTTTGTGCCGAACCAGCACCTTGGGTGGGGTGGGTTGGTCGCATTGCGCCGG
>NZ_DATNPA010000264.1:0-6176 GCF_036703385.1 Allocoleopsis sp.
ATCAATAATGACTTGACCGTTAGCACCAAATGCCGCTAAAAGTTTTTCTCGCCATTGGGCAAGTTGTGAAGAGCTTTCGGATAAAAGTTGTCGCACTAATCCCTTAAAGGCACTGACGATAGCTGAGTAGGGAATATTCCGCTGAAATTGGTCAAATTTGCCACTTGTGAAGTAGCCACACAATCGGGTATTCGGTTTATGAATTTCGGCAACCAATGATGACTTTCCAATACCAGAATAACCCGCTACCAACATCATTTCGATTTTGGATTTCGGATTTTGCATTTTGGATTGGGATTTGTCGGAGGGCAGGTTTTGTTGAGAGATTATTGATTGTTCCTTTAAATTATCGGCTAAACCCGCCCCTACACCAGATGCTACACGCTCAAATGCTGCTAGTAAGGTTTCAACTTCCGCCTCGCGTCCATAGAGTTTTTGGGGAATTTGAAACTTATCAGAAATATCTGACGAGGCGAGGGGAAAGTCTGTTACATTTCGATTTTCCTGTAATTGAGTCAAACATTCTTCCAAATCAGCTTTAAGTCCCCAGGCACTTTGGTATCGCTCCTCCGCCGTTTTCGCCATTAGTTTCATCACAATGTCTGAAACGACTTTGGGAATCTCTGGTAGAAGCTGATAGGGTGGTACTGGTTGTTTGGCGATATGACAATGCACCAACTCCAGCGCATCAGTAGTTTCAAAAGGTAGCCGTCCCGTGAGCAGTTCGTAGAAGGTGATACCGAGAGAGTAAAAGTCCGTGCGGTAATCTAGTGTTCGGTTCATCCGTCCCGTTTGCTCCGGCGACATATAGGCTAATGTGCCTTCTAAGACATTGGGATTTTTCAGAGTAGGATTTTCGCGGCTTAATACTGTGGCAATGCCAAAGTCGATGATTTTGAGAATCCCTGTTTCTGGGTTAAAGACGATATTGGTAGGATTAATATCTTTGTGGATAATATTGCTGCTGTGAATATTGCCTAAAATTTCAGCTGTCTTAATGCCAATGTTGAGGAATTCGGGTAGGCTAACTTTACCCTGACGCTCTACACTGTGATGGAGCCATTGCTTTAAGGATTCTCCGCCAAAATCCTCAAGGATGATTACCAAAGTTCTCTGTAGTGGTTCTAAGCTATAAGCCTTAACTACACCCTCTATATTCAAGTTGTGGGTGATTTCATATTCCTGCTTGTAACGGGTGAGTTCAGAGAGTGTAGGATAGTCTTCTTTGAGTACCTTGAGAATGACTGCCTTGTTATCCTGTTTCCGGATGCCTCGATAGACAATTGAATTGGCACTTTCGTAGATTTGAGCGAGAATTTGGTAGCGGTAAATTGTTACTAAAACGTTAGTCATGGGAAGCTTTTTAATATTATAGCTTTAGGATTTTAAGGACTGCTAATAGCTAATTTCTAATAGCCATGAACGGGGAGTGATGGTAGTCATGTCTGATTAATCTTGTCGTGTCTCGTTGTCTTTGATTTTTGGTTGCTTAATTAGGGTTTTCTGGAGAAATTATTGGTATAAAAACAGTAAATGTTGTTTTTTGAGGAACAGATTCAACTTCAATTTTACCCTCATGCTTGTTAATAATTTTTTTGACAATATCAAGTCCCAAGCCACTGCCTTCTCCAGCAGGTTTAGTGGTAAAAAATGGCTCGAATATTTTCGATTTAATTTCTTCGGGTATCCCAGAGCCGTTATCGGTAATGCTAATCTTAGCCTGCTGATTAACTTGAGTTACATCAATTATTAAAGTGCCTCGGTTATCCATCGCTTGTAAGGCATTGTGGACGAGATTTGTCCATACCTGATTAAGTTCATCGGGATAACCAATTACAAGAGGTAACTCGACATAGTTTTTGATTACATCCACTCCCTGTTTCAGTTGATTTTGATAGAGAGTTAACACCGTTTCAATGCCTTCAATGAGATGGGTGGGAATCTTTTCACCCGATGAGTCATAACGGGCATAAGTTTTTAAAGCAAATACAACTTTTGAGGCTCGGTTTGTAGCTGTGCTAATTGTTTGCATTCCTCTTTGCAATTCAGTCACTCTATAGGCAATTTCTAATATTTGTAACCCATCGGGTCTTTTGAACAGAGTCAAAAAGGGTTCGAGTTCCTGATAAACTCCCATGTCCATCAAGGTATCGGCAAAGTCATCAGCGTCTTCAATTTCTTCATCTTCTAGTTGGCTAATTAAGGCTCTCTTCAATTGACGCTCTTCTTTGGCAGATAAGTTGGATTCACTTTCAAGTGACTTTTGCAGTAAAGCCAAGAAATTTTCAACCTCTTCTGAAGAGAGGGATTGTAACAGGGCAGGTAACTCTTCTAAAGTTTGACTCAAGAATTGAGACACACTTTCTGCTGAGGAACGAATTGCTCCCAAGGGTGTATTGACTTCATGGGCAATCCCTGCAATTAGCTGTCCCAAAGCTGCCATTTTTGCGGATTGAATCAGTTCGTCTTGGGTAGCTTTGAGATCGTCGAGTGCTTGGGCGAGTTCTTGGGTACGTTCGGCGACTTGAATTTCTAAGGTGCGGTTGTAGTCTTCTAAAATCTTTTGTGCCTGCTTGCGATCGCTAATATCCTGAAACGCGGCGATCGCATAGGCAATCTTGCCCGTTTCATCAAAAATTGGCGTGGTGGACACTTCCAATGGGACTATCTGATTGGGTTGGTGAAGTTCTACATCATCAACTTTGACTGTTTCACCTGCAAGAGAACGCACAATGGGCAGTTGGTCATTGGGGTACAACTGTTGGCTTCCGGCACAATAAACTTGGTATGCCTCGGCTAATTGATTGGTTTTGGCTTCTGGAGCCATATTGATACCCAGTAACTGTTGTGCCGTCTGGTTGGCGTAGTGGAGTTGTCCTGTTGCATTATGGACAGATACACCCACAGGCATCGCTTCTAGGAATTGAGTCAGCCGTTGTTCGCTTTCGGTGACTTCGGTGTAGAGTTTGGCATTTTCAATAGCGATCGCAGCTTGCCCCGATAATAGTTGTATGACTTCCAACCTATCTGGAGTAAATGCTCCCCCTGTGAGATTATTCTCCAGATAAACAATACCGCTGAGTTGACCTTGATTAATCAGTGGCGCACACAAGATAGATTTGGTCTGATTCGCTTTGATATACGAGTCATGAGTAAATTTGCCTTGATTTGCAGCATCATTCTCGACAACTGTTTCTCTAGTACGGGTGACATAGTTGACAATTGAGGTCGGTAAGTGTTGCTCAATGGGAATGGACTGCAACACTGTAAGCTGCTCAACATCCACTTCCCCAGAAGCTTCAATTACCCACTCTCCAGCTTTGTCCAAAATCAGGAAACCTGTTTGCGCTCCAGCATTTTCAATGAGGATTTTCATCAGGTTGGCGAGTAATTTATCGAGAACAATTTCGCCGGAAATCGCTTGAGATGCTTTCATGAATGTGGCTAAATCCAAAGCTTCACCTGACTGACTGCCTGTTGTGGTATTGGTAGTTGGCGTGCGCGTGGAAGTGAGGCGAATCGCTGTAGATGATAAGTTAAGTAACTGCGAGTATTTTGTTTCTAAATCCTTGACTTTGGCCATAGCGCCCCAGCGACTGTAGGCGTAATGAGCTTCACTCATGTAAATTTGAGCAATGATCTCTTTGCCCAATGCCATGTAGAATTTGGCGGCAAGTTCATAAGCTAGAGCTTCTTCATTGAGATACTCTTGCTCTTTGGCTCCAGTAATGGCCTTGTCGTAATAGTCCATTGCCTCCAAATATTGACCCAGAACTCGATACCGCTCTGCCTCCACTAGATAAAATTTATGCAAAAAATTCATTGGGGCATGATCTGCCCATTTCTCTATCTTTTCTTGGTTAGCTCGTACCTTGTTGAGAAGATCCGTTTGTTGCGACTTCGTCGCCGCTTCACTAACAGACTGGGGAGTATCAGGATACACCGCAAGGCACACCAGAGAATCATAGAAATGGAAGACAGGAAGGACTAGCAGCCCTGCCGCAGAGTTTAAATAATGTTCTACTTGAGCTGCATATTTAATGGCTTCTGAGTACAAGCCAAACAAATAACAAAGCAGAAGTTTATTCAAGGATAAAAAATAAATCGCAGTTCCATCATTTGCTTGTAAATGAAGTTGTAAGCTTGTCTGTTCGTCGTAGGCTTCACCTATTAAATAGCACGGATTCTCAGACCTTCCCATCAAATTTAAGACAGCCTGTTGATGGATCTTATTAAAATTAAGTGCTGTTTCTTGTTTAATTTTACTAATGGCATCACTGTAAGTTGCCATCTCTTTTTCAAGTTCCGCCAGTTCCTTGCCAATCCAATAGGAATGATAGCAGTACACGAATAAGGAAAAGGCAGCATATTCTAAATCTCCAGTTTCCAGCCCCGCCGAGTAATTTGACTGTAAAGGTTTTAAGGATTCCCTGGCGTGCTCTTTCCAATGTCGGACTCCCGAATTTACTATTTCGTATGTCCCGGCGTGAAATTCTTTGGCATTCAACTTTGACACAAGACTTAAAGCCAATTGACCAAACCCATAACCCGAATCGATATCTCCCACGATCCCGCAGAGGAGAAGACCATAAGTGGCATAGGCAAAGGTAGACGCTGAAGTATTGCCATGTTTGACGGATAAATAGACCTGTTTAGATACCAGCAGGAGTACCAATTCCGGCACGGCAATGTAGGTAGACGCAAATATAATTGACATAAGCTGCATAGCTGCCAGCTTATAGGGATCGGTCATTTGAGGTAGGTCGATTAAGTCCGAGGGGTTCTTCTCATTTAAAATTGATGCGGTTTCCTCCAGTCCCTGCTGAATATCTGACGGACTCGGATTGAGAGGAAACTCCACCCCCAACAGCTTTAAGACTTGTAGCGCCATATTAACTGCTTCTTTGAGCTTATTGTGCGCTTGAAAAACTTGGAGCTGAAGTTCGTATATCTTCACTTTGTCCAGCACCGAAGTGGCTTGTTTCAGGACAATTGAAGCTTCTAACTGCATCTGCTCAAAGTCGCCGAATAGGTACGCCGCTTCTGCTGCTTCTGAATACAGAGCTAAAGTTAGGTCATAGGAACTGTGCCAACTATCTACATTCAGGAGTTGGAGTCCCTCATTCAAATACTTGACTGCTGCCCCATGAGCTGTTGCAGTCTTAGCTTTTCGACCCGCGATTAAATTCAGTTGAGCGATTTCATCTCGTTTGGCTTGATGGGTTACAAGTTCAGCACCAAGATTGAGATGATCGACAATCTCAAATATCTCCTCTGATAACGCCTCTGGTGGAGTATTTTGCAACAGATTGCGACCAATTTGTAAGTGAACAGCTTTTTTCTGGGAATCATCAATCAAGGTATAAGCCGCTTGTTGTATCCGGTCGTGCAGGAACTTATAATCTTGAATTAACAGTTCTGTATCTAACTCGGATGTAGACAGGATTAACCCAGACTGAATTGCCATCACTAGGTCGGGAAAAATTTCTCTGGGTGATTTTTCACAAACGATAGAGAGGGTGGTTAAGTCGAAATTAGCACCGACACAGGCTGCCAAGCGTAAAACTTGCTGTGTGGATTCTGGCAGTTTCTTCAACTTGCCAATCATCAATTCCACTACATTATCAGTAATATCCTGTGCCTCAATATGTGCAATATCCCACTGCCAGAACTCCCCTTTACTTCCCTCCTTAGTAAGGGGGGACTGAGGGGGGTGAAACGCTATTAAGTTTTCAATGTGCAGGGTTTTCAGAAATTGATTGACAAAGAAAGGATTACCTCCAGTTTTTCGCTTCACCAGTTCTGCTAAAGGTTTTACTGTAGGGGCGGGTTTACTGATATCCTGGCGACATTGAGAAAATGTCTGTACATCCAAATCCACCTCTACGTGCAATGTATCAGCAATCAACTGACTAATATGCTCTAATTCTAATGGTGCCAAGGTAAGAAAGTTGATAGTTGCTCCACGGTTACGCAGCCCATCAAGCGTCATCATTAATGGATGAGCGGGGTTGACTTCGTTATCCCGATACGCCCCAATTAGGAACAGATATTGCGTCTCGTTATCTGTCATCATCAGCTCTATTAACTTGAGCGTGGCAGAGTCTGCCCACTGCAAATCGTCCAGAAAGATAACCAAAGGATGCTCTTTTGTGCAAAAGGCTCGGATGAACTGA
>NZ_DATNPA010000265.1:0-15950 GCF_036703385.1 Allocoleopsis sp.
CCAACCCCTCTCCTAAGAGGAGAGGGGAGTAAGAGTCTGCCAATCCCTTTAGATCCTCCCTTACCTCGCTGAAATTGAGAAGTGCAATCAAAGACTCCTACTCCCCCCTTCCCTTGTAGGGAAGGGGGGTTGGGGGAGTTAGGTTTTTCGCTTGCGGGTAATACTAGCTTGGACAACACCCAGAGTACTTTATGAGTCCTTGTGTCTGTTTTTTGCGATCGCGCCATTACCACACCTGCCCTCTTCACCACTCTCAACTGTTGCACTGTATCTCTGAGAGTTGGGAGGTTATGCAAGTGAAAAAGAACTCTTAATTCAACTTTTAGGCATTAACCGCGTACAATCGTGACTCTTTAAACCGATCCATCCAGCCTTCCAAATAGCGCCGATTTTTCTGTTGTTGCTCTGGATCGGTGGTGTCGATAGGATAAGGTGCCAATCCTAAAATTGCCGCCGTTGTTACACAAAACATCGACTTCTGAAAACTGATACAAATCTGCACGCGCAAATCATCCTCACCCCGACGCGATCGCTTGTAAATATCGTGCATATAGTCAGGAAGATAATGACGCATATCTTGCATCAGCAGCGTCGGTGGAATTCCTGCCCCCCCAACGGGTAAGGGGTCAGCATACAAGGCACCATAAGCAAAACGGCTTTGATCCGGGGAAATTTGATACGCCTGAGCATTAAAAGAAACCGTACCCAGGAACGGTGTCCCCCGGAAGAAGATGGCCTCCACATAGGGAACGGCTACATCGGGCAGAAAGGTCAAACCAGCAGATTTGGGAATAATTTCATACGATTCACCCTGAATCTTTACCGAGTAGCTAATGGGTAAACCGGCGTCTTTTACCAAACCGGCTTTAACATGCTCGACGACCTGGGGAATTGACTTAATTTTTCCCTGTTCATAGAATTCAGCCAGTTCTACGAAAATGTCACTCATCACTCGCCAGAATTGCCCTAACCCGCTGTAGTAACACATCTGGCGTGTCTGTTCCAGTAGAAAATCAGGAAAGAGCCAGTCGAGTCCCTGCATCAGGGGATTGCCCTTAAACTTTGCCTGAATTGCTTTGCGCGATCGCGTCTCAAATTCCGGCGTATCCAGGTAGGCATCTAAACCGCCGCCGCCGTGCCAGAGCATTCCTTTCATGCAATATTCGGCGTACTCAAAATTAATGCGATCGTGCCACCAGTGACGCAGTAACTGCTTTGTTGAAATTTCTCCATTAAAATATTTAAAGAATGGAAAAATCACCAAATATTGATTTTCTGCAATGTAGTTGAGATTGCGGGAATAAGCATCCAGTACGATGCCGTAACTATGAAGAATTCCCACAACTTCCATCACATGTTCAGGTGAATCGGCTAGCAGAGCCTCACCAGCGATCAGCCGTTCGATATATTCTTCTAAAGGATGTTTTCGGGACTTTTTTTGGCTGAGTAACATTTAACTTCTCTTGCTCAAACAGGGTGATCTAAAAGAATTTTTCATCGTCGGTGTTAAGAAGCTTAGCACCGACAAAAATCAACTTGGTACTAGCACTTTAGGGCTTGATTACGTTTAAGTGCAACTACAAACATGACTAAAAGCCGATTCCTCGAGTTCTTTTCCCAATTCATCTATTTATCTGCTTACATCTGTGGTTTCCAATGTCGCCGCCACGTCTTGGATCAGTTCCGAGGTTACATTCTCGGAGGGCTGAAGCACAATTGTCTTTGATGTTGGAACAATAGCTGCCGTCGTTGTCTCTGAAAGAGCAACCAGCCAGGATGGCTGTAGGCCAAAAACCACGATCAAAACCGCTAAAACAATGGCTGGTATACGTTCTTTCCACAGCACTTTCGGCAAATCGATCACTTGTGGAGACAGACGCCCGAAGAAGGCGCGATCGAGCAGCACTAGAAAGTAAACAGCGGTTAAACCGGTACCCACCATACACAGGAGGGTTTGCACTGGGAAGACTGGGAAACTGCCGCGAAACACCAGGAATTCAGAGATGAATCCCACCATTCCCGGAATTCCTGCGCTTGCCATCACACCCAACACCATCAAGCTACCAATCAACGGCAAGCCTCGTTCTGGATTGAGCAAACCATTGAGAACGTCTAAATTGCGCGAACTAGTCTTTTTATAAACGACACCAACCAATACAAACAGTAACCCTGAAATCAATCCATGACTCACCATCTGAAGCACGGAACCTACAAGGGCAAGGGGTGTAGCAGCGGCAGCCGCCAGCAGGATATAGCCCATGTGACCTACAGAACTATAGGCCACCATTTTTTTCATGTCTCGTTGGGAGAGTGCATTGAAAGTACCGTATAACGTACTCACCACTGCCCAAACTGCTAACCAAGGCGCAGCAACTTTCCAGGCTTCCGGAAACAACTCCAAGCCAAACCGCAATAAACCATAGGTACCCAATTTCAGCAGCACAGCCGCTAACAGCACAGAAATGGGTGTTGATGCCTCAACGTGGGCATCGGGTAACCAGGTATGGAACGGCACTAGGGGAATCTTAATTCCAAAACCAATCACAATTGCTCCCAGTAGCAGCAATTGCGTGCCCATTGGTAATAAAGAAGCAACCGCAACATTGTCAGTATAAGCAAAGCTAGAGGCACCCCCCAAAAATACTAACCCTAGGAAGCCGGCCAGAAGTAGCGCTCCTGAAACCGCTGTATACAAGAGAAATTTGGTTGCTGCATAGCCGCGCCGCTGCCCTCCCCAAATGGCAATTAATAAATAGAGGGGAATTAATTCTATTTCATAAAACAGGAAGAACAGCAGCAAATCTTGAGCGACGAAAGCACCAGCAACCCCTGCATTTAAGAGCAAAATTAACGCATAATAAAACCGAGGTCGCTCGATATTTTCATCAGTGCAATGAAGCGCAATTGCAGTAAGCAACCCGTTTAACATCAGCAGCGGTAAAGAGAGACCATCTACCCCTAGACTGTAGGTCAACCTTAAAGCGTCAATCCAGGGGAGATGCTCCTGAAACTGCTGACTTACTTGCTGGGTATTAAACTGCGAAAGCAGGATGATTGACCCAATAAACACAGCATAAGCTACTGCCAGCGCCACATTACGGGCAACCTGACGCGTGAGGGTTCCAGGCCAAAACCCCACAATAGCAGCACTCAGTATGGGAACCCAAATCAAGGCACTCAGCATAAATTGACCAGTATCCTTACTAAAACGAAGGTCTTAAGAAATTGCCACGATCGCTGACCGCTGACGAAGACGACTAACCTCTCATTAATGACCTAATTAATGACCACTGCTCCAAAGACCATCCACTTAGAGACCACTGATTCAAAGGCCAAGTCATCAGGAGAGCCAAAAAGCTAACTCCCAATAAGATAGTCAGTGCATAAAACTGTGTCTTTCCCGAAGTGTTGTACTTCAAGGTTTGACCGCTAAATACGGCGACAAGACCCACTAAGTTAACTAATCCATCGACGAGATATTGATCGATCCAGGTGGCAATTTTAGACAACGAGCCAACCGCAAAAACCACTGTTACGCGGTAAAGGCGATCGATATAAAAGTCATAGGCTAACAAGTCTTGTACAAATTTTAAGGGAGCACGAACAGAGCGAGACCAGGTTCTGGGGAGGTAAACAATGGCACCCAAACTGCAACCGATTAGGCTGGATCCTGCTAGCAGCAGTTGGGCTGGCTCAATAAGATATTCGTATTTGGAGGGGGGCAGCAGTGAGAGTTCCTGTAGAAGAAGCGGCGTCATCAGCGTCACTAGGGTTAATGCCACCATCGGTACCGCCATCGGCCAAGTGACCTCTGGTGTTCGACGTGTTTTAGGCTGAGGCTTTCCGAGGAAAACTAAACGAAACTCACGGGTTAAACCAAAGGCTGTGATGCCGTTAACCAATAAAAAGGTTACTACGATACCAGGATGATATTGCCAAAAGGCATTAATTCCTTTACTCAGCGCCCAGTAGCCTCCTAGGGGTAAAAGTCCAATCAGACCAGCTGCACCCACGACAAAAGCCGTGGTTGTGGCTGGCATTCGCGACCACATCCCCCCCATTTCTGTGAGGTTTTGATTGTTGGTGGTGAGAATGATCGAACCCACGCTCATAAATAACAAGGCTTTCGCAACGGCATGGGCAACTAGTAAGGCGGCAGCAATATCAGCTCGCTGCAAGCCAATGGCGATAAACACTAAACCCAGCCAAGCACTGGTGGTATGGGAGATTGAGCGCTTAATATCGATCTGTGCGATCGCCACCAACGATTCGCCAATTGCTGTCACCGTTCCAAGCACAATCAGGGCAATTGACGCCACTGGCGACAGCGCTAAAACTGGTGTCAATTTAATCAATACGTAAGCACCGCAACTTACCACCAAAGAGTTCCGCAGCACAGAGGCGGGGTTTGGACCTTCCATTGCCTCATCAAGCCATAAATGCAAGGGAAATTGGGCGCATTTACCAATGGGAGCAGCAATCAACGCTAACCCCAGTAGCGTTGCGGTTAAAGACGATAGGTTAGCCGTAGCCGCCCACTCATACAAGTCAGGAAAGTTTAAGCTTCCTGCTAGAGTCGCCAGCGTCACCAACCCCATCAACAGGAAGATATCTCCCACCCGCTTTGTTAAAAAGGCATCTCGCGCTGCTGTTACAACCAAAGGCTGAGCATACCAAAACCCCACCAGTAAATATGTACTTAAGGTGAGCATCTCCAGCAAAGCATAGCTGAGAAATAAGGAATTACTGATGGCGACACCAATCATTGCCCCTTCAAAAAATCCTATTAAGGCGAAGAAGCGAGCTAACGCCCAATCTTTCTCCATGTATCCCAAAGCGTAGAGTTGCACCAACAGACTTAAGCTGGTAATAACCTCCATTGCTCCGGCACTGATGGGTGAGATCTCTAATGCCAAAGATAGATCTAGATCTGCGACACGCAGCCAGTGAAAAACTATATCTTGCGGTGGATGATTCAAAGCCCATCCTAAGATGAACCAGCCATGAACACAGGCCACAATCGTCATCAATAGGTTCAAGTAAGCTGCCGGTCGAGGTCCGGTGCGACGAATTACTCCTGTTGCCCAGGGGAGACTTAAAACGGCTCCCATTAGACCATAAAAAGGAACAAACCAGCTTGTCTGAGTGAGAAACTCCTGAGTCACGCTTTCCTACCTCACTATCTCTGAAAATCACTAAAAAATTAGGCAAAATAAGTCAAAGATTTGCTTTTTTAAGCCCGTAAAAAATTAAAAATAACTAATTTAATTTTTATTTTAATTCTGGGATATTCTGTTTCCTTCCTATAATTCATGTTAAATTTCTACCAATTTATCCCTTGGGGGTCTTAAATATCTTTGGGTCAACGGATAAAGAACAGAAGCTTTCCTAATATAAAGGAACTCTGATGAAACCCATAAAATCAACTTATAACCTTAAGTGCAGTAATTCCTTCACTTTTGAGCCATACAGCCAAGGTTGCATCCGGCAGCCGAGAATTTTGCTCCTAATCGTAAACTGCCAGTAATTATGGGTACTAGTGTTCTATCTTAATAGAAGTATATAAAAAAATTATAAAATAAAAGCAACCGTTCTCAAAATAGTGAATGTTCGTGAAATCCTATAGCCGATGAATGATGACTGTTAAGTTTTCTTAACCGCTTTCATTGAGAATTATTATAATAAATTATATTGATAAAGTGCACCAAGCTTCTCTATGCTGGGTTTAGCACTAAATGAGAGAAGTTTCTCAACCTAAAAAATGCACCCCTCGTCCGATTTTTGCTAAAGACTGATGGGTCGATGCTGTATTTGACTAATCCACCAGGAGAAAAGCACTAATGCCAATTGCTGTAGGAATGATTGAAACTAAAGGATTTCCGGCTGTTGTCGAAGCGGCAGATGCGATGGTGAAAGCCGCTCGTGTCACCCTTGTGGGTTATGAAAAAATCGGTAGCGCTCGGGTAACGGTCATTGTTCGTGGAGACGTCTCTGAAGTGCAAGCCTCAGTAGCCGCTGGCATTGAAGCGGCTAATCGAGTGAATGGGGGTGAAGTCGTATCGACCCACATCATTGCTCGTCCTCATGAGAACTTAGAGTACGTTCTACCAATTCGTTACAGCGAAGCTGTCGAACAGTTCCGTACTTTTTAGCGAAAGGCTCCGGCTGAGTCGGTTGACTTTCTTCGCCTTTGTTGTCCTAACAACTCATAAATCAATAAAAATCATAAGATCTTGGAGCTAAACTCATGTCAATCGCTGTCGGAATGGTAGAAACACTAGGCTTTCCCGCTGTCGTTGAAGCGGCAGATGCAATGGTGAAAGCCGCTCGCGTTACCCTTGTAGGTTATGAAAAAATTGGTAGTGGTCGCGTGACTGTGATCGTTCGCGGAGACGTCTCTGAGGTGCAAGCCTCTGTAGCCGCTGGAGTGGATAACGTGAAGCGAGTGAATGGGGGACAAGTTTTGTCTACTCATATTATTGCCCGTCCTCATGAAAACCTGGAGTATGTTTTGCCGATTCGCTACACCGAAGACGTGCAGCAGTTCCGCGAGAGTACTAATGCTATCCGTCCACTGAACCGTCCGTAAGATAGTCAACCGAGTTTAGGTTGCTGATAGCGTAGTGGGGCACTTTCTTCACACCTTTTGGATTGAAAGATTTTGGCACTCAGCCCGATAATCTCTAAAACTGAGCAGCGGATTGATTGTTCCAAACCCCCAGTTGAGATGGGATTAACAGGAATAATCCAAAATCCAAAATCCAAAATTTGGAGGATCAATGCAAATTGCCAAAGTTCGCGGCACGGTTGTTAGTACTCACAAAGAACCGAGTCTGAGAGGTGTTAAATTCCTCTTGTTGCAATTCCTGGATGAAGAAGGACAGCTACTGCCCCAATACGAAGTGGCAGCAGATGTTGTCGGTGCAGGAATGGATGAGTGGGTTCTGGTAAGTCGTGGTAGTGCGGCTCGTCAGGTGGGTGACAGTAATACTCGTCCTATCGACGCAATGGTAGTGGGGATTATCGATACGGTTAGTGTGGATAATCATGTTCTCTACAGCAAGAAAGATCAATATCGTTAGTAGCTTACAAGAGTGGTAACGTTGGAGAGCTAGAAGCGATCTCTAAGCAGCTAGTACTCAACAACGATAGTGGCAAAGGTCGTTAAGTTGCCTAAATTGGCGGGTCACCGACCTTTTCCACCTACTAGCTTTAAAGCTTATTTCTTACGCTTGTGTATCGCTTTTTCAGATAGGAGGAAGACTCTATGGCAGTCCGCAACTACGCGGCTCCGCCGACCCCTTGGTCGAACAGTTTGGCGGAACCGAAAATTCATGAAACTGCCTACGTACATTCTTTTTCTAACATTATTGGGGATGTACATATTGGTGAGAATGTTTTGGTTTCGCCAGGAACTTCCATTCGAGCCGACGAAGGGGGCCCGTTTTACATTGGCGCGGGAACAAACATTCAAGATGGCGTCGTGATTCATGGCCTAGAAGAAGGTTTGGTAATTGGAGATGACCAACAGAAGTACTCCGTCTGGATTGGGAAAAATACCTCCATTACCCACATGTGTCTGATTCATGGTCCAGCTTATATCGGTGATGATTGCTTCATTGGCTTTCGCTCCACGGTGTTCAATGCGCGGCTCGGAAGGGGTTGTATTGTGATGATGCACGCCTTAGTTCAGGATGTGGAAATTCCCCCCGGTAAATATGTGCCTTCAGGAGCCGTGATTAACAACCAGCAGCAAGCTGAGCGCCTGCCCGATGTCCAGGATGAGGATAGGCAGTTTGCTTTCCATTTCGTGGCCACTAACGAGTTATTACGGACGGGTTATCAATGCGCTGAGGATGAAGCGTGTACCGCACCGCTCCGAAATAAAATTTCTGATAAGTCTGACTCCAATAATATAGGCGAAAGCGATCGCTCTTCCATCAAAGAGCGCTCCGCAGACGCTTCACGCCAGCTCAAAAGTTCTCATAGTTCTAATGGTCTCATGTCTTCAACTACAGGATTAAATTCAGACGTTCAGCAACAAATCCGCCAGCTGTTAGCTCAAGGTTATCGGATTGGTGTCGAATATGCCGATGAGCGCCGCTTCCGCACCAGTTCCTGGAAGAGTGCTATCTCGATTCAGTCCGAGCGCCACTCAGATGTGATGCGTGCTTTAGAAGAAACGCTGGCAGAACACGCAGGCGAATATGTGCGCCTGATTGGGATTGACCCTAAGGCCAAGCGCCGGATTCTAGAGGAAATTATCCAAAAACCAGGTGACAAGGGTTCAACGTTGAATGGCACGGCTACCGCATCCCGTACTAGCTACAGCGCTGCTGCACCTCGGAGCCATAACGCAGCGTCGGTTTCAAGTGGTCAATTAAATTCAGACTTGGCAACAAAGGTGCGGCAATTGTTGGCTCAAGGTTACCGAATTGGTGTTGAGTATGCCGATGAGCGCCGTTTCCGCACCAGCTCCTGGAAGAGTGCTACCTCGATTCAGTCCGAGCGCCACTCAGATGTGATGAGGTCCCTAGAAGCCACGCTAGCTGAACACGAGGGTGAGTATGTACGCCTGATTGGTATTGACTCTAAGGCCAAGCGCCGGGTTCTGGAGGAAATTATCCAAAGACCAGGTGGCAAGCGCCAACCGACTGGTTCAGCTTCTACCGAAACCAATGGTACAGGTAGTTCCTCCAGCTATTCGTCGCGCACAGCAGAACCCTCAACCTCTGGGAGTTCAAAATCTTCTGGCACAGCCTTAAATAAAGAAACAGTTGAGCAGGTGCGTCAACTGTTAGCCCAAGGCTACAAAATTGGGACAGAACATGCCGATAAGCGCCGCTTCCGCACGGGATCTTGGCAAAGCTGTAGCCCCATCCAATCCAATCAAGTGTCGGATGTGCTTAATGGTCTAGAAGGCTGCATGGCTGAACATGGCGATGAGTATGTGCGGATGATTGGTATTGACCCGAAAGCTAAGCGGCGCGTCTTAGAGACGATTATTCAATCACCTAACTAAAAGAGTATGAAGTGTTAAGGCTGAAGGATGAAAAGTCAGATACTAGTGACAAAAGAGTGTGTTAAAGCAGCCGCCTAGTAGCAGCGTGGAACCTCTGAAGTCGGGAAAAATTCTCCCCGTCCTACTGCCTCTTTCATTCTTCAGCTTTGGTGCTTCATCCTTTATCCTTCATCCTTATTAATAAGAATGCATTTGCCTACACTGCCCTGGAGCAGTAACTCTCATGTATATGTGGAAGGCGATGTGAGCATTGATCCTAGTGCCGCGATCGCGCCTGGGGTAATTTTACGAGCCGCTCCAGACAGTAAGATTGTAATCGCGGCGGGTGTCTGTATCGGCATGGGGTCACTTCTTCATGCTCACGGGGGTACTCTCGAAGTGGAAGCAGGTGCAAATCTCGGTGCCGGTGTTCTGATCGTTGGCAAGGGAAAAATTGGATCAAATGCCTGTATCGGTTCAGTCACGACAGTTTTAAACTCATCGATTGCTCCGTGGCAAGTGGTGCCTGCGGCCTCGGTGGTAGGAGAAAAAGGCCGTCAAATTGCTGAGGTCTCTTCAGCATCCACCGCTACTCCTAGCCCTGGGACTCCCAACACTCCTGGCTCCAGCAAAAGCGCAGGCGTTAGCGTGACGCCGAGTACTGGCGCACCACTTCCGGTAACAAGTACACGACGTGATAGCGAAGCGGCACTAAGTGCCAGCGATAGCGGTGCGTCAGTGTCAACCAACCCCAGACTGGACAACTATTCCACAGAGCAGGAATCTCTCAATGGGCAAGTCCCATCTAACCGAACTGTGGCATCCGATGATGACGACAGGCGAGGACAGCTGACCCACGCAGACTCCCAAACTGAATCAGCGGCAGAAGCACCTACCTCAGAAGCTGGCCAACCCGTTTACGGGCAGGGTAGCCTGGATCGGATTCTTAAAACCCTGTTTCCCCACAATCCTTAAACCGTCCACCTGAAGACGGTTAGAGGGTGGAGTTGTTAGTTTTTAGTTGTAAGTTCTTAGACTTGATAACAACAGGCTCATTACAAAAGTCAGATATCTATCGTTAAAAGTCCCTGCCTTGGTAATTTTGCAACAAGTCTAACCAACAACTGACAGCCAACAACTACATAGAGGTTCTATTCATGGAGTCATATACACCGGGGAGCGTTCCCCAAGACCCGTTAGCCCAGGGCAATGCCTCTGGTACTCGCGACCATCGCCGTATGCAGTCCTCCTTAGGTTTGGTCTCCACCCTGAGCTTTCCCGTCATCGTGAGTACCGCTGATGCGATGCTCAAATCCTCTGGGGTTACGCTCATTGGATTTGAAAAAATTGGCAGCGGTCACTGTACTGCCATTGTGCGGGGGGCGACAGCCGAGGTGCGGATTGCAGTTCAAGCCGGTGTTGAACATGCCAAACGAGAAGGTCAACTGCTCTCCTCTCTCGTCATTCCTCGACCATTCCCCAATTTAGAAGTTATCTTTCCCATCGGTTCTCACTTACTGGATGAGACGTATCAGCCTCATCGCCCTCGCCATAGTAGTCATGCTGTGGGTTTATTGGAAACACGGGGATTTCCAGCAATTGTTGGTGCCGCCGATGCCATGCTCAAATCCGCCGATATTGAACTAACGGGTTACGAAACGATTGGAGCGGGTCTGTGTACGGTGATCATCCGGGGTCGAGTGGCAGAGGTGGCAATGGCTTTACAAGTTGGCATGGCAGAAGCTCAGCGGATTGGTGAACTGGTTGCCGTTACTGTAGTTACACGACCTCTAGAGGATTTGGAGAGAGCGCTCCCCTTGGCGAGTTGCCTGATTGAGGAGCAGCCTCAACCCCTCAGACTACCGATTAGTGTGAAGGAAACTGCCAAGGAACTGGTAGAACTGCCGGATTTACGAAAGCTACCCATTCCCAAGGATTCATGAAAATTCGACTCCGTAACTTGAAATAGGCGCAACCGAACGCCCTGCGATCCAGCAGCATCGCTTTTTATATCAGGTCTGGTTGCAAGGAAATTGTTAATCTTTTTCGTGCTGCTTCCCTGGCTCCTCCTGTTTGCCGGCCAGCCGGGAAAATATAATTCTCAAGTCAGCAGATTTGCTATTATCGAGTACCGCTAAAGAAGAAAAGCGTTGCACAGACCGGAGAAGATGAAAAGGTAGCGTCTCCTGTGAAATACAGGACGAAAATACACTAAGCCAATCCAAAGCATACAGCCGATTTTCTGTGCAACACTCTTTGGAAGGAAGACTGTCACTTGTTCCAGTTAGCAAAAATGATAACCTGGAATATCTATAGTTTTTTTTTGTGTTTCTTATAATTACAATAGATTATAATCTATAGTCCGGAAGGAGCACTATCCTTGAAGCAAGCCACGCTGCATCAGCTAAAGGTATTTGAAGCGGTCGCTCGGCACAATAGCTTTACACGAGCAGCAGAGGAACTATTTCTCACCCAACCCACTGTTTCGATGCAGGTCAAGCAGCTAACAAAAGCCGTGGGAATGCCTCTGTTTGATCAAGTCGGCAAGCGCCTGTATCTGACACAGGCCGGGGAGGAATTAGTCAAGACCTGTCGCGAACTGTTTGACAAATTAGACCAGTTTGAGATGACTATCGCTGACTTAAAAGGTCTGAAACAGGGACGCCTGCGGTTAGGCGTGATAACAACGGCGAAATATTTTGTCCCTCGTTTATTGGGGCCTTTTTGCAAGCGTTATCCAGGAATTGATGTGTCTCTCCAAGTCACAAACCACGAACACATCCTGAATCGTCTGAATGAGAATTTGGATGATCTGTATGTGATGAGTCAACTTCCGGAAAGTATGGAGGTCACCTACAAGCTAGTTCTAGAAAACCCTTTGGTTGTCTTGGCACCCGCAAATCATCCCCTAGCTCAGGAAAAAAATATTCCACTTGAACGGATTGCCTCTGAGCCTTTTATTATGAGGGAACCTGGATCGGGAACTCGCAAGGCTGTGCAAGCCCTGTTCGATGAGCATAAGCTTTCACTGAAAGTGCAGCTAGATTTGGGAAGTAATGAGGCAATTAAGCAAGCGATCGCAGGGGGTTTAGGTCTTTCCATCTTATCGCTGCACACGGTGGCGCTGGAAGTCCCTAACAGTCAGTTGACGGTTTTGGATGTTCAACATTTTCCCATCGAGCGTTATTGGTATGCCATCTACCCAAACGGCAAACAGCTGTCGATTGTTGCTCGCACTTTCCTCGATTATTTATTGATCGAAGGCAAGCAGCTTGCTGAGCAGACAGCAAAGCGAAAGATGGCTGACCCAGTCTCGTCTAGCAAGAACACAACTCCTAGCGCTGAAGACTTCGAGGATCGAGAGCATCCCGCAGACCGTCCCCCAGCAAATTAAAGGCCAACACGGTCAGGATAATCAGCAGCGCTGGAGGCCAAATCAACCAAGGCTGTAATACCAACATCGAAGCATTCGTCGCCACCGACAGCAGATTCCCCCAGGATGGGTCAGGTGGCTGAATGCCCAGACCAATCAAGCTCAGTACTGATTCGGCAACAATAAAGCTAGGAATAGCCAACGTTGTCCTGATAATTACATAAGTCGCGGTCTGGGGCAAAACATGGCGAATGATGATGTAGAAGGGATTAGCACCCATTGCTTGCGATGCCTGAATAAATTCCCGCTCTTTGATAGAAAGAACCTGCCCTCGAATCACCCGCGCCATCCCAGCCCAGTCAATAAACGAGGTGATCACAACAATTAATAGAAACCGCTGGGCACTCGTCAGGCTAGGTGGTAGCACGGCGGCAAGAGCGACAAGGAGATAAAGTGACGGAATCGTCATTAGTACTTCTACCAAGCGCATCAAGACAGCATCTGTCCAACCCCCGAAATAACCCGAAATTCCGCCTACTAATAAACCAATGGGAAAAGAAACAGCAATTCCTACCAGACCAATACTGAGGCTAATGCGACCGCCATGCAAGAGGCGACTGAACTGGTCGCGAGCCTGCTCGTCTGTCCCTAGCAGATTAATTTTGCCTTCACCCACCGTGCCAAACAGATGTACATCACAGGGAATTCCCCCAAACAACTCCACCAGATCAAAATTGGGCCCTATGGGTAAGCGGAGCTGAAAAAGCTTGTAGGTGGAACCTCTAGCAAAAAGGCGGAGCGGCGAGGGTTTGGAAAAGTCTCGCTTTAGTTCTCGCTTGCCCGTTTCTAGATCGGTTGGACCTTGGGTTGTTGGATAAACGTGTGGCCCGATAAACTGCCCTGCTTGGTTTTGCCAGTAAATTCGGGTGGGTGGCAGCAACGAACCATCCAGCTGTGGGTCATAGGGATTATAGGGGGCAACAAAATCAGCCGCGATGACAGCGACATAAAAAATTAAGAGCAGCAAGGCTCCCAACCGGGCGAGTGGATTCTTTTTGAGTTTGTGCCACCAATTCATGCTGTTAGAAGGTTATCAGTAAATCTGTTGTGCCAGTTGCCGATGTTCCTCCTCAGTTTTTTCATGTTCGATCACAAAAACATTCGAGTAGAGGTTGGCAACAATTTGTTTACCCTGCTGCGTCAGCCCTAGGTAACGCAAGGCTTGTTGAATATAAGGATATACTCCATTCCAGTAAAACATAGAGTAGTTTCGACGCAGATCTCCAGGGTGTCGATATCCTAGCGCCTGATTGACGCCAGTTTCTTCAAACTCATAATATAGGGCACTAATTTTTTTCAGATAGCGCGGGTCACTCATCTGACCAATCAAGTCAGATGCCCGGATTAATCCGGGGAAGTTAACTGTATCTTGATGATCGCCCTCTTTGGGCACGGGGAAACGAGTCAGTTCAATATTGTGTTTAATCACCTCGGCATCAATCAACTTGTGACCCCCAAACCGCTCATCAATGAAGAGTTTTGCCCGATCCACATGATAGGCAGTGAGGGACGCATCCGAAGCTCCGGGCGGGAGATGAACCATTTCTCCATTTTGACCCGTCGCGTACAATCTTTCTGTTTCCTTGTCGCTGCGACATACGCCTTTGACATAGCCAATGTCATGACATACCAAAGAGATAATAAAGTGCAACCAGTCCTCTGAAGTCACACCTCCCTCGCGGATATGTTTCCCGCGTAAAATCTCCTGTCCTACTAGGGCAACCATAATAGAGTGTTCGACATTATGATAAAGAGCATCACTGTTGGCAATATTTTCCATTGCCATGCTTCCAGCCCAAGCAATGATGTCTTCGTTATCTGTTTTAAGCCCTCCGTAAGTCCGGCGGTACCCATCCCGAAGTTTTTGAACAAACGCATCAATTAAAAGTTCAGTTGCGTTAAACATTCTCGATATTCGTTGATAGCTTTGACCTCAGCGGCACGCCAGCAGCGACAACTGCGTATGCTTTACAGTATGCAACAAGATTCTGTTGTCCACTCTTTTGGGTGTCACGATCGCTGTGTGTTTTTCATCACAGGCTGTTACTGAAGGAGCTAACGAGTGCAACTTGTATGCACGACAGCTTAGTCTAGCTTAGTTGTTGGGCGAATTTAGCCACTGCCAAAAGTGATGCTTGAGAACTAACGCATATCTGAGAAAGATTGTATAATAGAAGATGATTTATGCTAAAAACCTGTTTGCGGGTGTAGTTCAGTGGTAGAACGTCAGCTTCCCAAGCTGAATGTCGTCGGTTCGAGTCCGATCATCCGCTTTGATTAAAAAAGCAAAAATCCTGTAGATTCAGGGACTAGAATCTGAAGCCCAAAATCCTGACAATTCCCGACACAAGCTGACAATTGTGTGATGATAATGGTGTTATGTCAGGATTAACACCTCAAGAAGCCCCAGATGTGTTCGGAGTGTCTACCCGGACACTCCTGCGGTAGGAAGAAAAAGGAAAAATCACTCCTCGCCGAACAGAAGGCGGACACCGACGCTATGAGCTCTATTTAGAAATTATTACCGTTTTCTCGGCTCGCCTATACGGAAGTCGCTCTCACCGAAACAAACGAATTGTTGAACAACTTAGAGAAGTTGCAAAAGAACTTAAATGACTAGCGTTACCTACCAAACGAAAGCTCCATCAATGCTGACACAGTATGGCGAGGCGATGGGGCTTTTGTTTGGGAAAGTGGAGCGTCATTTATACAACGCTTTACAGTGAGTAGAAAAACTCAGTTTTCATAGTCAACAGATTAAGGTTGAGAACAATATAGATAGGTACTGTTTGTATTGTTCTCTTGTTTACTGGTGTAAACCTTCCCAAATACGGTCATTCATGGTCTATTAATTTGGTAACCCAGGCAAATAGAATGGGATCTCGGCAGTTTAAAATTCAGGTACAGTCCGCCAGTGAAGTTATTTATTTACCATACCCCCGAACTAACTCCAACCGATAAAGTGCCAGACTGTGCGATCGCTATTGATGTGCTGCGAGCCACAACGACAATTGCAACCGCCTTAAATGCAGGTGCTGAGGCTGTCCAAGCCTTCAGCAATATGGAACAATTGATGCACGTCAGCGAACAGTGGCCCCCTGACAAACGTCTTCGCGCCGGAGAACGCGGCGGTGCAATGGTGGCTGGCTGCGATTTGGGTAATTCTCCCCTAGATTGCACCCCTGAACGAGTTCGGGGACGGCGATTGTTTATCAGCACGACTAATGGAACCCGTGCTTTACAATGCGTTCAGAATGCTCCAATCGTTCTGGCAGCAGCCTTGGTGAATCGTTTGGCAGCCGTGCAGTATGTTTTGGCACAGCAGCCAGAGACGCTATGGCTGGTCGGCTCAGGTTGGGAAGGTAAATTTTCCCTAGAGGATACCGTTTGTGCAGGTGCGATCGCACACAGCCTTCTGGAAAAACTAAACGTACCCCTAGACGAACTGGCAGAAAATGATGAAGTAATCGGTGCGCTCGCACTCTACTCGCAGTGGAAAGACCAATTATTAGAATT
>NZ_DATNPA010000266.1:0-11634 GCF_036703385.1 Allocoleopsis sp.
ATCCAACACGGGTACGGCTAAGCTTTTATCACCCAGGAGTGATGATACAGTCTCGCTCACTCCCAGCACGGCTAGCCCCAAACCAGCTTTTTGCAGAAAAGTCCGCCGATTAAGTCCCATATCAGCCATCAGCTATCAGCTATCAGCTATCAGCCTACCAGGAATGTCGAATTGGGAATTGTAAATCGGGGGAGATCGATTTTCATCGTGGATGGGAGCGCTGACATCATGAAGCCTGAAGTTAAACTCTGTGGCATGGCTATCCCGCACGGGTGCAGTCAAAACCAGTTGGTAATGTCCAGAAACTTTCTTTGCGTCCCCGCGTCCTCATGTCCCCGTGTCAGTCTCAACCAACTACTGATGACCACACGCATCCTGCACCCATCAAATCTCGTAATTGGTAATATTCATGGCTCTTGCCAATTCTGCGGCTACCGCAGGGCGTGAAAACTCTGGCGGCGGCAACTCACCTCGACGCAACATCTCCCGAACTTTCGTTCCAGATAGATGCACCCGCTCTTCCGGTCTGGATGGGCTAGTTTTCGTGGTTGCCATCTGCTCAGTACGCTTGCAGTAGAAGGCATGTTCAAACTTCATCGGCACGATCCCCAGTTCACCTAGCTCATACTCATCAAAGATGTGCTGGGCATCGTAGGTACCATAATAGTCACCCACACCGGCATGGTCGCGACCCACAATAAAGTGAGTACAGCCATAGTTCTTACGAATCAGAGCGTGGAAAATTGCTTCTCTCGGCCCCGCATAGCGCATCGCCGCTGGATTAATCGCCAGAATCACACGGGTTTCTGGGAAGTAAAGTTCCAGCATAATTTCGTAGCAGCGCATCCGCACCTCAGCGGAGATATCGTCACTCTTTGTGGCACCGACGAGGGGATGTAAGAACAGACCATCTACTGTTTCTAGGGCACACTTGATGATGTATTCGTGCGCTCTGTGAATGGGATTGCGTGTCTGGAATCCGACAACTGTTTTCCAACCCCTTTCTTGAAAAAGAGCACGGGATTTCGCGGGGTCAATTTGGTAGGAGGGAAAATGGGGATGGTGGTCGCGTTGCAACAACCAAACCGGGCCAGCTAAATTAACGTCTCCCTGGTCATAAACGACTTTAACCCCAGGGTGTTCTTCCTCATCGGTGCGGTAAACATTCACCGCTTCCCGAACTTTGTCGTAACGATACTTCTGAGTCAGCTCTAAAACACCAACAAAGTTTCCATTCGGGTCATCCAAACGCACCAAGCTGCCTTCTTTTAAACGTTCTGCTACGGCCTCATCCACAGACAGTGTGACCGGAATTGACCAAGGCAAACCGTTGGCTAGCCGCATCGTCTCAACCACTGTGTCGTAGTCGGCTTGCTCCATGAAGCCAATCAGGGGACTAAATGCCCCAATGGCAATCATTTCTAAATCGGAGGTTGCCCGCTTGTCGAGTTGGACTCTGGGGAGAAAGTCGGCTTTATCTAAAAATTCATGCCGCTGGTTGTGCGAGGCAATACGGTGAATGAGCTGACCGCCGTGGGGGGCAATGCTCTCTGGATGCTGACTCAAAATGATCCCCTTTCTACGTAGACTGTAATTCCAAATTAATCTTCTTTCTATACAACGGCAATTTTACTGATAGTTACCCTCCTCTGAGAAGTAGTCTCTCTTCGGGGAATCCAAACTCCCCGAAGCACCGTTACTTTAACCAGCCGCCGCCAGTCGTTCGATAATGCCACCCCCTAGCAGGATATCCCCCTCGTACAACACAGCGGCTTGTCCTGGGGTGACGCTAAATTGAGGTTCATCAAAGACCAATTTCATGCGGTTGGCTTCCAGAGGAATCACAGTCACGGGTACGGCAGGGGAACGGTAGCGGACTTGCGCGGTCGCTCGAATGGGAGCTGTGGGTTCAGGGATCGAGACCCAGTTTACTCGTCCTACTGTACATTCTGGCTGGGTGGCATGGGTGCGATCGCCAACAATCACTTGGTTTCGTCCCGCGTCTATCCCAATCACGTACAGGGGTTGAGCCGCCGCAATCCCGATGCCCTTACGCTGTCCAATCGTGTAATGGTGAATCCCGTTATGCTGTCCTAAGACTTTCCCCTCCACGTCAACAATCTCACCGGAGGTTTGGGTAATGTACTTGTCCAGAAAGGCTTTCATGGAACCATGAGATTCAATCAAGCATAAGTCTTGGCTTTCTGGCTTATCGGCTGTCTTGAGGTTATATTCAGCCGCTAGGCGTCGCGTCTCCGTTTTCTTGAGTTCTCCCAAGGGAAACAGGGTTCCCGCCAGTAGCTCTTGAGTTAAGTCGTAGAGAAAGTAAGATTGGTCTTTTGTCAAGTCTACGGCTCTGAGCAATTGATAGCGATCGCTCGTTGCCTCATACTGAATTCGGGCGTAGTGACCTGTGGCAATTTGGTCAATCCTCAACTGCTCGCGGGAATAACTCAGCATGGGGCCAAACTTCACCGCTCGATTGCACTGTGAACAAGGCAAAGGCGTGATTCCGGCTTCGTACCCCGAAACCAGATAATCCACAATATAGCGCTGAAACACATCGCGGCTATCCACAATATGATGGGGAATCCCCAGTTGCTCACAGATGAACGCCGCATCGACCATCCCTTCAGAGCAGCATTGACCTTTCCCTTTCATTAACCACAGGGTTAGACCAACGACTTCGTATCCTTGACGATGTAGGGTAGCGGCAGCGACAGAACTGTCTACTCCACCAGAGAGGCCGACGACGACTCTGTTCATGAAATCACACGTAGTATGCTTGAAATATAATTCTTTTTCTAGGCTAACATCTATCCGAGTGTTAATCGCCTATTAGCGCACTCCATCCTGGAGCATAGAAGTTATTGATAAAAACATGACTATTTATTGACAGGCACCACCTTAAACAAGGTGATCAGAATACCATTAATCCATACAATGTCATCACTCGTTCAAGAGCCTCGGTTGCACGCCACGTACATCGCGTTCATTTAACTGGGAGAAATTGTCAGTATGGGTTGGCAGAAGAATTGTTTATATCCGGGTGTTTTTGCCGTTGTCCTCTGTGCAGAACTGGTTGGTCTTGCGATCGCGCCACAACTAAAAGCACAGTCACAATTAGTTAGTGTAACCTTCCCGCCAGCCTCCAACATTGGCGCACCGACTAGAACAACTGGAGGAGGGCAGCGGAGTCCCAATTGTATCAATCAGAACAATCCTTCTTTAACGGTTTTGGCTCCTAGCAATAATGTGGGGACAACCATTTCATCTAATCCCACCTTGTTTTGGTACGTTCCCACAACAAAAGCCCAGTCCGCAAAATTTATGGTTCTTGACGGTGAGGAAAATGAAGTTTACGAAACCACACTGGCACTGACGGGTGTTCCTGGTGTCGTAAAACTGAGCCTACCAAAGACGGTTTCTCTAGCTCCTGGCAAGACTTATCGCTGGGTGTTGATGTTGCAGTGTAACTCTGAGGATCACTCAATGGATCCCTATGTTGAAGGGAACCTTGAGCGCAAAGAACTGAGCGTGGTAGATAAAGCTAAGCTCGATCAAGCAACACAACCCCTGCAAAAGGCTGAAGTGTACGCAGGGGCAAGCATTTGGCAAGAAACCGTGAGCATTTTGGCTCAGCTGCGCCAGGAGCGCCCAAGTGACCCTAAAGTAATTGCGGCCTGGAAAGAACTATTAAACTCAGTTAATTTAGATGCGATCGCCAATGAACCTTTAGTTGAGTGCTGTACAGCTAATTCAGGGGTCAATGGTCAGTAGTCAGCGGTCAATGGTCAACTACTCGCCCTTACTGGGTTGAAGGGCGAGCTTGGAAGAGCCAGATTTCAATAACACTTGTCTACCACTCAAGCCTGACGCTAGTACAGAAGGCTGGATATTGCCCCAGTTCAGCCTTCTGTAAGAGCTTCAAGGTGATGGCGAGGGTGATGGGCTGGGTGACGGCGAAGGCGAGGGACTAGGTGACGATGAAGGCGATGGGCTGGGTGACGGCGAGGGCGACGTGGTTCGTGGTGTTGCCCGTGGGGTCGGAGTTGGTTTTGGCGTCGGTGTCGTTCGTGGGGTTGGCGTTGGGGTTGGGGCTGGGGTTGGGGCTGGGGTCGGGCTTGGTTTCGGGGTGGGAGAACTCTGATTTAGAATTCCTTCGGCTTCTGTGTCAAGTTTCTGGCGAAGTTGTAGGTTCGCAATTCCCGTCTCTGACAAATTAGAACTCTGCTGATACCGCTTTACAGCTGCTTCGGTTTTTGCATCCCAAAACTGGTTGATGGGTAAGGCAGGGCTGGGCTGAAGAACCAAATTTAGATTGGCTTTCAGAATTTTCACTAAATCGGCTGCCAGATTCTGAGTAATAGGGCCAGCTACGCCATCAACCTGTAGCTTATATCCTTGCTGAAACTGTCGAATAGCCGTTCGGGTTGCCTCATCTCTGAGAGTATCTCCTAACGTAACGTTGTATCCGAAGCCACGCAGAATAGCACGCAACTCGCCTGGGGTATAGTCCCGGCTACGGGCGGCGAAAGAGACTTCGGCACTTACGACACTTGCGGCTAAACCCACGCCAATGATAGCGATTGGCAGTCCGTATCGATTCCACATCATCTATATTCCTCACACCACTGATGGAGCCAGATAAGACTTTGAACAGGTATAGTTTAAGCTGAAAGATGCTGTTTTTTCTTATTGGCTGTTTTTTCTTATTGATATAATATTTTTTCTCGCTTTAGGCAATACCAATCTGATGGGCAAAACTCAAGGATGACTAGCCATTTTATGACTCTGCTGCCACGGATGTATCGATATCTGTAGAGTGGAGAATTGAGAAGCGTAATCCAGTCCTATACCCAACTGCTTTTGATGCCTCTGCAATAGTAGATTAATGGCGTCTGGACTTCGATACTCTGAGATGAATAATCTCTTATGACAAAAAATTATGTCATCCTTGCCAACACTGACCCCCATCAAGAATCAAAGTCAAGTGCGCCGGAGCCTGTGGTTTGAACGAGGTATGGCGATGATCGCATCAGCCAACCTGCTACTAGTCCTGTTTGACTTGAGTTACATCCCCCTGCGAAATTTCTGGCTTCAGGGCAGAATCACGATTCCTTTGCTCAATCAAACTATTAAGGTTCCCCTGCCACCGATCGCCAAGTGGTATGACCCAATTAAAGGTATTGAACCCCACCGAGATACGCAGAAGTATTTGGATAGGGTCGAAGAATTGGAAAACCAGATTAGCCAAACCCCGTTGCGATCGCCACAGGTAGAAGTCATTCTCCAGGATCTACGCAGTCGTAGCGTAGAAATGATAGATTCCAATCCCTTTGAGCTGGCCAATAAGACAGGCACCCTGGAAAGAATTAAAAATAAGATGCGTGAGCATGTATTTAACCGTACAGATGCATCAGCCAAAGAGTCATTTAGAAGGTTCTGGAGCCAAAACTACTTAGCTACAGGTTCTCCAAAACAAGAACTGGCTTTTTTCAATGGGGAGATTCGACCTTTAATAGAAACTAACTACTATCGTCCCATTGGAGAAAATGGTGAATTTATAGACCTTTTTTGGAGCATTGACTTACTTTTTGTCCTTCTGTTTGGCTTAGAGTTTCTGGCGCGTACCTGGTTGATCAGTCGTCGTCACACAGGAGTCAGTTGGCGAGATGCCATGCTATGGCGTTGGTACGACATCTTTCTGATACTGCCGTTTTCGTTAGTTCCCTACTTGCGCTATTGCCTGCTGCTGCGTATCATCCCAGTCACAATTCGCTTGAACCAGGCTAAACTCATAGACCTAGAACGTATCCAACAACAAGTCAGTCAAGGATTCGTTGCTGCGATCGCTGAAGATGTCACAGAAGTTGTAGTGGTTCGTGTCATTAATCAAGTTCAAAGCTCAATTCGCGAGGGAGACATGGCTAGGTTACTCTCCAAACGAGAGGTTCGTCCCTATGTCGATATTAATAATACAGATGAAGTAGCCGCGCTTACTACTTTGATGACGCAGCTCGTGGTTCATCGGGTTCTTCCCAAAATCCAACCTGACGTAGAAGCCTTGCTACAACATAACTTGGACAAGGCTATCAAGCAGTCTCCAGCCTACCAAACGCTAGAGCAATTACCAGGACTCGTTGGACTTCAGCACCAACTGACTGAGCGACTAGCAAGAGATATCACCCAGGCGGTCTACGAGGGTCTCAACGCGGCCATAGAAGAAGACCCTGTCGGGGAAGAACTATTTAAACGACTCATCGAACACCTGAGCGAAGCCGTAGGAACAGAGATGCAGGCAAAGCAGACCTTACAAAGAGTTCAGTCCTTACTGACGGATTTATTGGAGGAAATCAAAATTAACTATGTCGAGCGCATGTCTGAACAAGATTTAGAGGAAATATTAGAACAAACTAGAGCCATCCGCCAAATTGCTCAACAGTAATACGGTTGAGGGGGGACTTGGGACTTCCAGACTGGAAGGGAGACAAGCTAGACCTCATGCCTTTTGGGCACAACGAGAAAATCTCTATTCCCCTACTCCCTACTCCCTACTCCCTACTCCCCAATCCCTAATCGCCCGTCACAGGGAGAGCAGATTGCGCTACACTCGAACATAGCAGGAAGTCTTTGCGATTTGCTGCGGGGCTTCTTGTTGGAAGAAATTTTACCTGGAAGTGGGGTTGACCCACTTTTTTTGTTGTTGGAGTGCTTCAATGACTCATCCCTTAATTCCCCAACTCATCGATTTAGCGACGCCAGTAGCTGAAGACCTGGGATTGGAAGTCGTGGGGGCAGTTTTTCACACGAACAGACGCCCTCCCGTACTGCGTGTGGATATTCGTAACTGCGCTGATGATACCAGTTTGGATGACTGTGAACGGATGAGTCGGGCACTGGAAGAAAAACTAGATGCTTTAGATCTGATTCCAGACGCCTATGTTTTGGAAATCTCCAGTCCTGGACTCTCGCGTGAGCTGACCACAGACCGAGAGTTTATTTCTTTCAGAGGGTTCTCTGTCATTGTCAAGGCATCTGAACCCTATGAAGGGCATACGGAGTGGCGTGGACAGTTAATTCGCCGGGATGACACCGGAGTTTACCTGAACCAAAAAGGTCGTGCGATCGCTATTCCCCGTCAACTGGTAATTACGGTGCAGTTGGAAGATAAGGTTTGAATTCGGGTTGAAGGTTGAAGCGGAACAGGTTGTAGACGCCTATTGGCTGGTCGTTCGTTTTAGCCAAGTAGCTTCTGAGAAGGCGATCATTTCCGTTTCCCAGTGAATGAAGTTCCAAAGGAGCCAGCGCAAGTGTCTCCTTCCGGGAGCAAGCAGAAAACGGTAGCGTCTTCCGGCCTAGCCCTTCTACAAGGGTAGGGTCGCTTCGGTTAAAACGTTGGATTGGCTAACTTTCAACCCATAGACAAACCGTTCACTTTTTATCTATATCATCCACTACGGAGATTTGCTTATGTCAATAGTTGCCCTACCCGGCCTAAAAAAGATGATCGAAGAGATCAGTCAAAGTCACAATCTACCGAAATCTGCCGTTCAACAAGCGCTACGAGAAGCACTTTTAAAAGGATATGAGCGCTATCGTCGCGCTCAACGCCTGGATCGATACCATTTTGAAGAAGACTACTTCGACAACTTTGAAGTCGATCTCGATATTGAAGAAGAAGGCTTCCGGGTTCTATCTACCAAAACCATTGTTGAAGAGGTCAGCAACAGCGACCATCAAATTTCCTTGCAAGAAGTTCAGGAAGTAGCGTCTGAAGCCCAATTGGGGGATTCGGTCGTTTTAGATGTGACGCCAGACCAAAGTGAATTTGGACGGATGGCAGCCATTCAAACCAAGCAAGTGCTATCTCAAAAACTACGAGACCAGCAACGCAAACTGATTCAAGAAGAGTTTGAAGAGCTCGAAGGCACCGTTTTACAAGCCAGAGCCTTGCGGTTTGAACGGCAGTCGGTGATTATGGCGATCACTAGTGGCTTTGGTCAGCCAGAGGTAGAAGCAGAGCTGCCTAAGCGGGAACAACTGCCCAACGACAACTATCGCATCAATGCGACGTTTAAGGTTTATCTCAAAAAAGTGCGCGAAGGCCCTCACCGGGGTCCTCAGCTTGTCGTTTCTAGGGGGGCGGCGGGTTTGGTCGTCTATCTATTTGCCAACGAAGTCCCGGAAATTGAAGACGAAGTTGTGCGAATTGTAGCAGTAGCACGGGAAGCCAATCCTCCCTCTCGACATGTTGGCCCTCGTACTAAAATTGCAGTAGATACTCTAGAACGAGATGTCGATCCGGTCGGTGCTTGTATTGGTGCTAGGGGATCGCGCATCCAAGTCGTAGTCAATGAATTACGGGGTGAAAAAATTGACGTCATTCGCTGGTCGCCTGACCCATCCACCTATATCGCCAACGCTCTCAGCCCAGCGCGAGTGGATCAGGTGTTATTGGTCAATCCAGAAGGCCGTCAGGCACATGTTTTAGTGGCGGAAGACCAGCTCAGTTTAGCGATTGGCAAAGAAGGTCAGAATGTCCGCCTCGCCGCCCGCCTGACCGGTTGGAAGATAGATATTAAAGATGTTGCTAAGTACGACTACGAAGCCGAACATCGCAAAATAGAGGCATTGAAAGCGAGTACTCCTGATGTTGACGAGATTCCAGAGGATGAAGAAGAAGCAGTAGAAACCCTGAATCTGACTAATGCCGATCCAGTGGTTGAAACAGGCTATCAAGGCTATCAAGAAGAAGAGTAGGAGACAGCTTTGGCTTGGTGTTCAGTTGGTATGTACCTATCCAACGCGATCGCTAGTCAATTTAAACGCCTGAAGCTGTTTTAACAGACAACAACACCTGTTTGCCTGAAGAAGTACAAAACCTCTCACCCGTTCTATGGAGCCTAACAATCGTCGTTGTCTGAGCTGCCGTAAGGTAGCCCCTAAAAAAGCGTTCTGGCGCGTTGTCCGAGTCTACCCATCGCGACAGGTACAATTAGACGAGGGGATGGGGCGTTCTGCTTACATCTGTCCTCAATCAAGTTGTCTGGCGGCGGCTCAAAAAAAAAACCGACTGGGGCGGAGTCTTCGCACCTCGGTGCCAGAAGAGCTTTATGACATCCTGTGGCAGCGTTTAGCCGCTATGCCAGCAACAGAAAATCGACCAGGAAAAGGGGAGGTATAACTCTTAAGCCATCAAATGCTTTCAGGGAATCGAAGCAATCGTTAGGATAGAAAAGAGGGAGTGGTTGTTTGGGTTCTCTCGACGGGAGGTGCAGTCGGCTCAACCTGAATCAGCAACCGATACAGGATAAGAAAGCCGAAACTTGAAATAACACAAAACCTATATCAGTTTTTTTAAGATTTGTGCAAGATTAGAGAGGAAGGGTTTAACCCTTTGACAAATAAGTACCGGGTTGAGGGGAAACAGACCCATTTCAATCCTTGATGGTTGAGCACTTAATTGCGAAGCGGATTCACATTCACAACAGATAACAACTCTATCCATTGGATACAAAACAAATGAGCAAACAGTCATTCGAGCATGGCGATATGGTGTAAAACTGGTAGTTACGACGGGGAAATACTGGATGAACAACGGCAAAGTCAGAATTTACGAGTTATCACGGGAATTGGATTTGGACAATAAGCACATTTTGGATATCTGTGAAGATCTCAATATTGCGGTCAAAAGTCACAGTAGTACGATCACGGAATCGGAGGCGGAACGTATTCGTGCGGCTTCAGAAAAATTCTCTGACCGCTCAACGGCTGTAAAAAGCCGTGTTAGCGCTGCCTCCACAGAAGGAGGAACAGGAGCGCCATTGAATAAATTTGCTGCCCGCCCCAAGGGCCAGCCCAGGCAACAAATCGTCGGAATAAAGCCAAAGTCTCCTACCAGTTCTAGATCTCAACAGGAGGACAATAGAGTGGGAACTCCTCCTCAACCCCCCGTCAAGCCATCAGTGACCCCCCTCAATAAGCCGACACTGAATCGACCTGCCATTAAGCAGCCAGAACGTCCGCCTGAGCCGACCACTGAGCTGGAACTCCCAGATGAATTAGAAGAGACAAGACCAACAGAGGCTCAGGTTGAAGCTGAGCCTGCCCAACTTGCTGGCCCCCCATTAAGACCAACACCGCCAAAACCTGCTCAGCTGACACAGGTTGAGCGACCCGTTTTAAAGCGAGATCGACAGGAGGTTGCGCCAGCCAAACCGAGCGGGACTCCTGCACCGCGTCAGGCAGTTAGTTCCCCTCAACCCACAACGACTTCGGAACCCTCACCTTCAGGGCGTCGAGCTTCACCCCCGCCAGCTCCAATACCCGCTAAACTTCAGGGGCCGCCAAAAAGACCCCAACCCCATAGGGAAGGCCAAGATGCTCTGGCAGCAACTCTAACAGGAGGCAAGCTGCTAGATGATGAATTGGCGGGGCCAGAAGATGATATCGAGGGGATATCGACCGACATCAAGGAGTTGAAGGCACCGAAGCGACTGACTCCTCCTCGACCCCCGAAAAAGAAAGAATGGGTTGATGAAGATGATGAGTCGCAAGAGCTGGCTAAGGCCGGGAAAGCCGGAGCCAAGCTCAAGCGGCGACCTGAACTCTTTGAAGATGATGAGGAAGACATTGAAGATCAGCTGGCTGAACTAGGAGCACCAGTCATTGCCACTCAAGCGGTGGCGCGTCCGGCCAAACCGAAGTCAAGCCAAAAACAACCCGCAGCGGCTGCAATGCCTATGGCAAACCAGAGGAGAAAGCCTGGAGCCAGAAGCAGCGATCACAGCAACAAGTCAGATAATCGCGATCGCCAACGGGATAAGAAAGCAACTCCAGAGCGCCCAGAAACTATCGTATTGACTGGCTCTGTGACAATTCGAGAACTGGCAACAGCCTTGGGGATTGCGGAAACAGAGATTATTAAAAAGCTGTTCTTCAAAGGAATGGCAGTGAGCATCACCCAAACCCTGGATATCCCCACAGCCAGTTTGGTGGCAGAGGAACTGGGCGTGACCGTTGAAACGGCCGAAGAAGCATCCGCTGCAACTAAGGTTACAGAAATGTTGGATGCGGAAGATATGGAAAGCCTGCAAAGGCGTCCACCCGTCGTCACCATTATGGGTCACGTCGATCACGGTAAAACCACCCTGCTCGATGCTATCCGCGAAACCAAAGTGGCGCAGGGCGAAGCGGGTGGGATTACCCAGCATATCGGCGCTTACCACGTCGATGTTGACCATGACGGTCAAACCCAGCAGGTGGTCTTCCTGGATACTCCGGGACATGAAGCCTTCACCGCCATGCGGGCGCGTGGAGCACGAGTCACAGACATCGCTATTTTGGTGGTGGCTGCTGATGATGGCGTCCAACCTCAAACCATTGAAGCGATTAGCCACGCCAAAGCGGCTGAAGTTCCCATTGTTGTTGCCATCAATAAAATTGACAAACCCGGAGCCCAGCCTGACCGCGTTAAGCAGGAATTAACTGACCAAGGTTTGCAGCCAGAAGAATGGGGTGGCGATACGATTATGGTGCCGATTAGTGCCAAACAAAATATTGGCGTCGATAAGCTACTCGACATGGTACTTCTGGTAGCTGACCTTGAGGAGTTGAAAGCCGATATTGATA
>NZ_DATNPA010000267.1:0-13416 GCF_036703385.1 Allocoleopsis sp.
GCACCATCCTAGTGGTAAATCTACATTCAAGGAAAAAACGAAAATGAGTCTATTTGATAAACTCTCTAGTGCTCGTCAACAAAGCCAAACAATCTTAGGGCCAGCCGAAGCCTTTGCAGCAATTGCCTTGATTGCAGTGGCGGCTGATGGTTATGCCGCAGATACTGAAGAGCAAGTGCTCATGACTTCTTTATCTCGAATGCAACTGTTCAGGAGCTATCCAGGCGATGTGTTGCAAAGAATGCTTGATCGACTCCTGAGTATTCTCCAACGTCAAGGTGCTGATACCCTGCTGGCTGCCGCCCTAGCCTCGCTTCCTCATGACCTCAATGAGACAGCCTTTGCCGTCACAGCTGATATTGTCTTAGCTGATGGTGAAGTGACAGAAGAGGAAGAAGAGTTTTTGAACCAGCTTCATCACAGCTTGGAGATACCCGAGGAAACGGCACTTAAGATTATTGATGTCATGTTAATTAAAAACCGAGGATAGCGATCGCGCATTTAACGGTAGTTCACCTAGTGAGTTCTTCAAAGCAAGTTGTAGGAGGCTGACTTTGTGGCGTAACGCATCGATGTTGATAAAAGAAAAGGCATCTGGTGGGTTACGGCTTCGCCTAACCCACCCTACTCCCTAATCAGCCCTATTGAGGCAGGTTGATGCTTACAGCTGACAGAGTATCAAGCCAAACCATTGTTTCGGGTCAGTCCAAACTTTGCGGGATGTTAAACCCTTTGCTTGAAGTTCCTGTTGCATGACATCCAGGTCAAATTTTCGGGAAATTTCCGTCATAATCGTTTCCCCTGCTTCAAATTTAACCGTGAGGTCAAGTGCCTCTAACCGAACAGTGTGCGCCTTCAAACACCGCAAATGCATCTCAATCTGATTGAGCGGCTCATTGTAAAATGCCCAGTGTTCAAACAGCTGAGTGTCAAAATTCCCCTCAAAACGCTGATTTAGATGCTTGAGCATATTGAGATTAAATTCAGCGGTTACTCCTTGGCTGTCGTTGTAGGCGTCTTCCAGCAACGATGTTGGCTTTTGTAAATCAACCCCTAGTAAAAAATACTCGCCCACTTTTAGAGCAGATTGAATCTGTGAAAAAAAGACATCACACTCTTGGGGTTTAAAATTGCCTAGCGTACTGCCTAAGAAAACAATCATCCGCGTCGGTAACTCAGTGGGTGTGAGCTGTTGCAGTGCCAACTCATAAGTGCCGACTAAACCCTGAATCTCAAGTGAGGGATAATCCAGCAGTAACTGCTTAGCACTACTTTCTAAGATTCCGGCACTGACATCAATGGGTACATAGCGTAATGGGTAGGCATGAGCTGCGTAAGCATCTAACAAAAGACGGGTTTTCGTGGAACTACCACTACCCAGTTCAACTAGTTCACAAGCACCCGTTATCCCAGTAATTTCACTCGCATAGTGGCGTAAAATCGAGGCTTCTGTCCGTGTTGGGTAATATTCGGGTAACTCACAAATCTGTTCAAACAGAATAGAGCCACGATCATCATAGAAATATTGTGGTGGTAGAGTTTTGGGAGTCTGGGTTAATCCTTGGATCACATCGCTACCGACGCTACTGACCTGGAGTTTGGGGTCTGAGGCAGCGCAGAGATTGACCAAGTCTTGGATCTGTAAGCGTTCCGTTTTTACAGAGTGGTGTTGATGGTCAGCTTGGCTAATGCCAGATGCACTCTGAGTTAAATTCCTCACGATTAATTTTCCCTAAAAAATTTCCTGACACCAAGGCGCAGACGGGCTCAACCCTTTCCAAGAGTTGAGAGCTAGCTTTACTCTACAGGAGAACCTGAGAAGTAGCCTAATTGACAAGTCAGCGATGTCAGCGTGCCAAAACTCAGTTTAGTACTCAGGGGTACGTGGAATCAGTTTCACTTTCGCCGCAGGCTGCCACCGATTGAACTGGGCATATAGATAGGTGAATGTTTTGAGCTTATCGAAAATTAACTCCGTAGCTTCTGCAAGACTCCTAGCGCTAGGCTCACGATGAGGCGACACTATATTCTGAGCGGCTGGCGCTAAGGTTCTCGTTGTGACCCTGCTTACAAAGGAGAATGTAAAAATCTAATTCGTGATTAAAAGATAGGAATACATTTCACAAATCATTCACATTTTGCATCTATATGATGAATGAATTTTTGAGGGAATGACTGTAATACATTTACTTTGATAGTAATACGATAATGGTTTTTTTGTGATACATATTGCTGGTATTGAATTGATGTCATAAAGATCTTGCAAGTATCACCAATAGACAATAAAACCTAGTGATAAATGCTATTTTTGAGTGTAATACAAGGAATATTTTTATCAGAGACAAAAACAATATATGCAGAGAATATTAACTTTTTCAACTCAGACTTAAGTGATTAGTGCATTTCTTCCTATCTATAGATAAGCTTATAAATTAGGTGGGTAGGTCTTATTGGTGAGCTTATCCGTAAATCTACGTAGAACCATTGAAATGATTTTACTCATTCATTGGGTTACATAAATTAATGGAAACAAAACGGGCGGATTCTAGAGAGAAACAGTGGAAACTTATAATAGAGGAAATTTTTGAAGTTAGCGCAGAGGATTGATAAAAGCCTTTAAAAGCAAACAATACAGATAAAAGATAAAGCAGTTATAAATTTATATGAGATTGAGAGACACAAATAAAAAAATAGACAATAATATAAAGAGAGCTAGAGAAATAAAACAAGCTGAATGCTGGGTGAGATAAGATGCCGCAACGTTTTCTGACTAAACCTAATATGCTTTAGTCTAAAGGTAAGTAGACGATATCTAACGGGCATCAAGTAGATTTAGAAATATTAGGTCACAGATCTCTGTATTCAGACTAGGTGCGTCTTCAGTTATTTAAAAGACCTAAAAGACTTTAGGTTTTAGTGTTTTGTTGGCCATTTAGTCCTGGAGATGATGTTAGTGATGGCTGTTAAAGAACTTCCTGCTTCTGCACCTCTTAGTCTGTTTACGGCATCGAAGCAAGTTCAGTTTCTGACAACCTTGAAGCGGATTCGCTTTAGCGGCAAGCTGGTGTTATCTGAAGTAGCAGGACAGGAATGGCTGTTGTTTCTCCACCTCGGTCGCCTCATGTATGCGACTGGGGGGATTCATCCAGTCAGACGATGGCAGAGGAATTTAGCCGCCTACTGTTCTCAGATGCCTACTTTGCGCTTAGCCCAAGAGCACGAGCTAGCGGGAATGGATACGACCACTGTCCCTCTGTGCTGGCAATATCAGCTCTTATCTGTATGGATTCAGCAGCACAAAATCACTTCTGAACAAGCCTCGCAAATTATTCACGGGGCGATCGCAGAAGTATTATTTGATGTAGCGCAGGCAAGGCGTGTCACTTATCAAATCCAACCGGATAACTCGTTACCAACGCCACTTGCCTTGATTGATGTAGACCAGGCGATCGCAGAAGTTGAGGGACTTTGGCACGTTTGGCATCATGATCGCGTTGCTGGTTATTCTCCGAATCTAGTGCCGATCATCAAGCAACCCGAACAACTTCACAAACAAACATCAGCGCCAGTTTACCAAAGCCTGACCAAGGTGTTAGACGGACAACGTACTCTCCGGGACTTAGCGGTGCAGCTGAAGCGGGATGTTTTGCAACTCACCCATTCCTTCTTGCCCTACATTCAATTGGGGCTGATTGAATTCGTCAGCATTCCCGACCTACCACTTCTAGGGGGTGGAAAAGTCTCTGAAAAACCTTCCACTCCTGTCGCTCATCAGGGGGCGCTGGTGGCTTGCGTCGATGACAGTCCTTTGGTGTGCCAAACGATGGAAAAGCTGCTCGTTGCAGCCGGTTATCGGTATGTCAGTGTGAGTGACGGCTTGCGAGCGATCGCAACCTTACTCGCTCGTAAGCCAGATGTGATCTTTTTAGATCTAGTCATGCCGAATACCAACGGCTATGAGATTTGCAGCCAGTTACGTAAGCTTGCGTGTTTTCGGGATACCCCCATTGTCATTTTGACTGGCAACGATGGCCTTGTGGATCGAGTTAGAGCCAAGCTTGTTGGAGCCTCAGATTTTTTGAGTAAACCCATCGATGCTGGCATCGTACTCAATGTACTTCGCAAGCATTTAGAGCAGGGTGTTCAAGGGTTGAAGGTTGAAGGTTAGAACCCATTCACTTGCTTCCCTTGCAAACCTACCAAGTTTCAACCCTTTATTAGCCACATTCTATTGTTCTTTAATGAGGTAAATATCATGGTTACTGCCCTAGTTGTTGAAGATTCCATGACCGACATGCAAGTGATCATCAGTTGCTTGCAACAAGGAGGCTTGAATGTCCTGACGGCTGACAGTGGTGAAGAAGCGATCGCCAAAATTAGCAGCCATAAACCAGATGTCATCGTCCTTGATGTTGTACTACCCGGTCGTAGTGGATTTGAAGTCTGCCGCGATCTAAAAGCTGAGGCTAATACCCGTAAAATTCCAGTTATTATCTGCTCAACTAAAGCAGGCGAGATGGATAAATTTTGGGGAATGAAACAGGGAGCCGATGCTTACCTCGCCAAGCCAATTGATCAAGAAGAACTAGTTCGCACAGTTAAACAGCTAGTTAAACGATAAGCCTGACAACACTCAATATCCAACTCTTGATTGGGGTGGGCATTGTCCACCCAACAAGAGAAGGTAAAAGTTCTATTTGGACAGCTTCTCAACTGGAGACCCCATCAATGTCCAACTCTCTATCAGTCCGCAATTTCTTTTCCATACCTGTCGCAAACCGATTAATCGAGTCTCTACCTTCTTCAAGTACCAGCGAACAGTTTTTGCGATTTCATCTTTTGCCCGATACGACAGCCCTCTTACCGATTCAACAACTCACGGAGGTGCTGACGATTCCCAAAGGTCAGATTGTGCCCATCTTTCAGATGCCCCCCTGGGTGATGGGTGCTTATAACTGGCGCGGTGAAGTTCTCTGGATGGTCGATTTAGGTCACTTAGTCGGACTCACTCCCTGGCACCAACAGGCAAATATTACTTCAGCTCATACTGCGATCGTGCTCCAGGCTCCTGCCAAAGAGTCAACGGACAGCAACCCGAAGAACGAAATGCTAGGGTTAGTCGTGAACCGTGTAGAAGACATCGAGTGGTGCAATCCAGATTGGATTCAATCACCACCGTCATCAACTGTAACTCCTGAACTGGTGCCATTTTTGCGGGGGTATTGGTTGAAATCAAATGGTGAAATGCTTGTGGTCATCGACGGTAAAGCAATTATGGTATCGATGCCTAAGCAATAAGTCTCGTAGGAAGTTGCGTTCAAGCTAGTAGTTAAGACAGACGCTCCAGATACGCAGAGGCGGAGACGGGGAGAAAATGAATCTACTACATTATGAATGCAACTTAGTATCCGGTCATTTTTTAGAGTGTTTCCTCACGAGTCTCTTTACAAATTAAACAAGCTTAAACCTTGAAAAGAGTTCGGTGCATCCCAAGTCGAAGCCACTCTAAAAACGCTATTACTCGACGACTTCTACAGCCTTTCCTTGTTGATGAGAGTAACGGGGAAGCTGTAGAGACGGATATCAAGTTTCAATTACATATTTACGGCTGTTGGTCAGAGAGTTAGCGATTAGCAACTCCTGACTAATGAGTCCTGAGGATTGGCGGAAAAGCAAGAGCTTTCAATCTAGCCATTCAACGAGGTTGACCTAAAACTTCGTAAGTTCGGTTTGAGCCACTCGCAACCACTGAATTATTTTTGATTATTGAGGTCGTTTCATGACACAGCTTTCTCCCAAACCCGGCTCTAAGTATAACTCTAATGGTCACAGCTCATACTCTAAAATCAATCATCCTGAAGACAGAAATTCATGGATTTCTTATTCACCGCCGACTCGCCAGATAAAATCATCCGTAGAATCCAAGACTCTGCAACTGCCCCAACTTGAAGAAATCGAGCTAATTGCTAAATCGAAAGGCAATCCGATCAAGAAGCTAAACATCTTGCGGTGGCTCTCTTCGAGTTTGCGAGTTAAAACCACAATCGCAGCCATTGCCATCAGTACGCTCCCAGTAATCACAATTGGAACAGTTGCCTATCTCACTACTAGCGGTCAAGCGCGACAGCAAGTGATTCAATCAGAACAAACTTCTCTTGCTGATATGAAAGATAAGATCTTCTACTTCATCAAGGAGCGAACTGGCGACCTTGAAACTCTCTCAAGCTTACCTATCTTCACCAACCCCAAGCTAAGAGAAACGTTCACGCGCGAGGCCAAAGATGAAGTCCTTGATCGCTTCTCTAGCACCTACAGCGTATACGACAGCATTGCCGTGTTTGATACGAGGGGGAATGTAATTGCCCAATCTAAGAGTGAACCTCTACCGAATCACTGGGACCGGGACTATTTTCAGCAGGTACTAAAAACAAATCGTTTGTTCATTACCGAACCCAGAATATCTGAAACTAGCCAGGGTGTTTATCTTTTCATCGCGGCTCCCATTAAGGATGAAGTCACGAACAAAACAATTGGTATTGCCCGCACCCGCATTCCCGTTAAATATCTCCGTGAAGTATTTAACCTCAATACTCAGCGGGGTCAAAAATTGTATGTGGTTGATGCTTCTGGCAAAATTGCTTCAGATGAGGATAACCAAACCGTTGGTAAAAAGATTGAGGAAGTATTTCCTACCCTCTTAACTCAAGTCAATCGAAAACAGCTTGAGGAGAAGGATACCACTGGGGAAAGTATAGTCGGACCTGCTAAGCATGGGTCAACCGCAGAGCAGGAGCTTCTAACTTACGGACTTGCTAACCGACTAAGACCTTTATATGGTCTTGACTGGTCTTTCGTGCTGACTCGTTCTACAGAGAGTGCCTTTGCCACAGAGACACAGTTACTCTGGACGCTGTTGTTGGGAACAGCTACTGCAACCTTAGCAGTGGGTGCGATCGCTGCTATCGTCGCTAACCGAGCTACACGCCCAATTTTGGAAGCCGCCGTCGCGGTAGAAAAAATTGGTCAGGGACAACTCGATACCCGTGTGAACATTCCAGGGGAAGACGAAATGGCTACCCTAGGCAGCAACATCAACGAAATGGCAGGTCAGCTGGCAATGTTCACACAAGAACAAGAACTTGCCGCCGAACAAGCTTTGTTGGTGGCAAAAGTAACCGGTTCGCGTGCGGAGAATACCAAAGACCTCGATGAATTGTTTAAGGACGTTATCGAGGAAGCCCGCAACATCCTTGATGTGGATCGGGTTATCATCTATCGCTTCAACCCAGACTTTAGTAGGTATATTTCAGCCGAATCAGTAGCAGCTGGTTTTCCCCGTGCCTTCAACAACAAAGCGGAAAACTCTTATCTTGCAGAGCTATCGGACGTAACTGACGCAGAGGACTTTGTCATCGCGATCGATAACATTGCTGAAGCCAATCTTCATCCCGATCACCTCCAGTTATTAGAACGCTGGCGAGTCCAATCCAAACTAGCTGTGCCAATTCTCCACGAAGGTCAGCCCTATGGTATGTTGGTTGCCCACCACTGTAAAGCTCCCCACGAATGGCAAGACGCTGAAGTCAACTTCCTCAAGCAGTTAGGCGCTCAGATGGGATTATCCCTAGACCGAGTCCTCCTCTTAGAAGAGACGGAAACACTCGCTGAGGAACAGCGCGAACTGAAAGAAGGATTGCAGAAACGAGCCTTAGAACTCTTGATGGAAGTAGACCCAATCAGTAAGGGAGATCTAACCATTCGGGCTAAGGTGACGGCAGATGAAATCGGTACGATCGCAGACTCTTACAATGCGATGGTGGGTAACTTGCGGAAAATTGTAGCCGAGGTGCAATCAGCCGCCAGCCAAGTCGCCAAGACAACTAGTACCAATGAACTCGCTGTTCAAGACCTATCTCTAGAAGCCTTGCGGCAAGCGGAAAAAATTGTGGCAGCCTTAGAGCGAGCCCAAGAAATGGCTCAATCGGTGCAACTTGTTGCTATCAGCGCCAAACAAGCTGAAGCAGCTGTGCAACAAGCCCAAGAAACGGTGCATGAAGGGGACACTGCCATGAACCGGACGGTTGAGGGTATTCTCGCTATTCGAGAAACAGTAGCAGAAACAGCAAAGAAAGTCAAGCATTTGGGTGAATCATCGCAAAAGATTTCCACCGTCGTTAACCTGATTAGTACCTTTGCTGCTCAAACCAACCTGCTAGCGTTGAACGCCAGTATTGAGGCAGCACGGGCAGGGGAAGAAGGACGAGGGTTCGCGGTGGTTGCAGATGAAGTGCGATCGCTAGCGCAACAATCCGCCGAAGCGACGATTGAAATCGAGAAGCTAGTCGCCGCGATTCAAGGGGAAACCAATGAAGTGGTTGCAGCAATGGAAGCAGGGACTGAGCAGGTGGTCATGGGAACGAAACTGGTGGATGAAACCCGCCAGAGTCTGAACAAGATTGCATCAGCCAGTAACCAGATTAATCAGTTGGTAGAAGAGATTGCCCAAGCCACAGTTGTGCAATCCCAAGCCTCTGAAGCCGTGACCGAAACCATGTCCGATGTAGCTGCGATCGCCCAAAAAACTTCAACGGGCGCATCCCAAGTATCGGAATCCTTTAAGCAACTCCTGGCAGTTGCCCAATCCCTTCAAGAAGACGTTGGTCAGTTCAGAGTCAGCTAATTGGTTGAAGGTTAACAGGTTGCAGGTTGCAAGTTACAGGTTGCAGGTTAACTAACAGGTTGCAGGTTACAAGGCGAGCAGGTGAGCAGGTGATCTGGTTCAACCTTTAACATTCCAACCTTCAACCTTTAACATCCAACCTTCAACCTTTAACATTCCAACCTTCAACCCTTAGAACTATGGCAATCAATCCTCATATCCGCGACCAAGCCTATCAGTTCTTCATCGAAGAGGCTCCTGAACTGTTGCAGATCATCGAAGCGCGTTTACTCACCTTAAGGCAGGAGAAGAACACTGCCAAAGTCCACGATTTAATGCGAGCCGCCCATTCCTTGAAAGGAGGAGCCGCCAGTGTAGAACTCGAAGCGATCAAAACCTTGGCTCATCGCCTGGAAAACATTTTCAAGGCACTCTACGACGAGACCGTAGAAATTGATAGTAACCTAGAAAGTCAACTGCTACAAGCTTACGATTGTCTGCGCCTGCCGTTAATGGAGCAGATTCAAACCGGTTACTTTGACGCAGAGCAAGCTTTAATTCTAGCCGAACCCATTTTTACCCAGATTGAAGATAGATTAGGAGACGCCCTCAACCAGGCTGATACCTATATTCCCAGCTCATCGGAACTAGGTATCGATATGGCTCAGTCTATCTTTGAAGTCGATGTGGGCGATGGATTGGAGCGTCTTGCCGCTGTTGTCGCCAATCCTCAAGAGTATGAGGTATCGGGAGAATTAAGAGCACAAGCTGAAGTGTTTGCGGGGTTTGCCGAGTTACTCAACCAGCCAGGGTTTGGTGCGATCGCACATACGGCCTTAGCTGCACTGGATGCTCACCCTGAACGGGCGTTAGCCATTACGCAACTCGCGCTGGCTGATTTTGAGTTTGCCAGACAAGCGATACTCGCGTCTCATGCACAAAGTACAAATAGCCAAAAAATTAGTCCTTCTGCTGCTCTAGTCGCCTTAGCTAACTCTGGTATTACTCAAGAGCCAGACTTCACAGCCATCCCTGCCACAGCGCCGATGGCTGATACTTCAGTTGTTGTTGAACAGACAGAAGAAACCGTTCCCTTGCTTGAGACTGTCTTGAGCATGGAGTTGGATGAAAATCTCCCAATCGCCCAAGTGCCGGAGGATATACAGAACTTTCAGCCTGACGGTGTACTAGAGGATATTTTTGCCAATATTAATGAATTCTTCCAGGAGAGTCCCACTGCTACAAACCTGCTAGGTGAGCAACAAAACGTTGAGCCTGACGGGGCGCGAGAGGAGTTCTTCACCCATGCTCCCCTATCCTTGGAGGAGAGTACTGCCGATACAGAGGTGCCGACTAATATACACAATGTTGAGTCAGCTCAGGCATTAGAGGAGATTGTTGTCCCAGTTTCCGAGTTCTTGAATGAATTACCGCCTGCGATCGAAGGATTAGAGGGTACACAAACCTTGGAGGGAGAAGGGGCACTAGCGGAGATTTTTGCCAATGCTCCCGAATTCATCGATGAGCTGGCAGCTAGCGAATTACCCCAAGATACACCAGCGATCGCAACTGAGGAAACACTAGAGGCAATTTTCGCTAATGCTCCCGAACTCATCGCTCAGCCTCCCGTAGTTGCCCAAGTTGCACCCGATACACAAACAGTGGAGGCAGAGAGAACGTTAGAGGTAACTAGCGTTCACCTTTGCGAAGAGTCGGTTGAGACTACGGCGCTCACAGCTGAAGCAGAGTTAGAGACTGATGCGCCAGACACGGCTGTGATTGAAGTCGAGTCTATTGAATCGTCCAGTCTGCAACTTGCAACCCCAGGCAACCTTGAAGAAGCGGCTCAATCCATTGGGCAGATTTTTGAGCAGCTACCACCAGTTGAAGAGATGCCTGCACTGACATCTCGGTTAAACCTTGCCAGGACAACAGAAACCAATCTTCCTGCTGCCGGTTTAGTCCCCACGTCTCCCATTCCCAGTGAACTATTACCAGCCTCCCCAGCTAGTTCGCTGACGAATTCACCTCAGCCAGAAGGTGAGCGCACATCGACAGACATCCGCCCAGGTAAAGCAGCTCCTGTTCCGACGCTCTCAGTGCGGGTTGACTCAGAGCGATTGGCACGGATGAATAACGTAGTGGGTGAACTCGCTATCAACCGTAATGGTCTTTCTCTGCAAAATCAGCAATTACAGAGATCGGTAAGAGAACTCCTAGATCGATTCTCCCAAGTGCAGAACGTCGTCGGTCACTTGCGGGAGCTATCAGACCAGATGCTCGTGGCTCCAGAACGCCATAACTACGAGACAAGTATACCTACTGTTAATCAGGTCGGAGAGCTCATCATTCGTCAAGGTGATTTCGATGCCCTAGAATTGGACCGATACGGAGTTCTCAACTCTCGCCTCCAAGGGTTGATCGAGGACATGGCGCAGTTGGAAGAAGCGGTTGATGATGTAGCACTATTCGCCAAGCAATCCAATCGCACGCTTGAGCAACAACGGCAAATGCTGACTCAGCTGCGGGATGAGTTGATGTGGGCTCGCATGTTGCCGTTGAGTGAAGTACTGAACCGTTTTCCTCGACTCTTACGCGATCTCTCCACGACATACCACAAATCAGTCAGCTTGCACTTAAGTGGTACGGGGGTGCTAGTTGACAAAGCCGCCTTGGAAAAACTTTATGACCCCTTGTTACACCTATTGCGAAATGCCTTCGATCATGGGATAGAATCTCCAGAGGTCAGGCGTCAGCAGGGGAAATCGGAAGAAGGTCGAATTGAAATTCGAGCGTATCATCAAGGCAGCCAAACCATCATTGAAGTGAAGGATGATGGTCAAGGGCTGGATATCGAAAGTATCGGTAGACGAGCGCTGGAAATGGGATTTTTGTCCCCTGAGCAACTGGCGAATACTCCCAACCATCGTCTGTTTGAATTCCTGTTTGAGCCAGGATTTTCCACCGCCAAGCAGGTTAGTGAACTGTCTGGACGAGGGGTTGGGTTAGATGTCGTGCGCTCCCAAATGCGATCGCTCAAAGGTAGCATTACCGTCGCCTCTTCACCAGGAGCGGGTACAACCTTTACGTTACGTCTACCCTTAACCCTAACGATCGCAAAATTACTCGTCTGCTTAGTTGGCTCGACTGCCATTGCCCTGCCGTCCGACAGCGTTGAGGAAATTGTCGTTCCTAAATCCGACCAAGTAAAAACAACCGGGGAACAGCGCTTTTTACGCTGGCGTGAACAAATTGTTCCCGCGTATCGACTGGGCGACATTTTGGACTATGCTTGCCCGTTACCAGACAGTTGCCCCAGTAAAGCCTTAGTCTCAGTCCCCTCTCCCTCAGATTGGGCATTGCCAATGCTGGTACTCCGGCAAGAGCAACAAGTTCTCGCTCTGGAAATCGATCGCCTAGTTACAGAACAAGAATTGGTGATTAAACCTTTCGGTTCTGCGATCGCACCACCTAGTTTTACTTACGGTTGCACCATTTTGGGGGATGGCAGTTTAATCCCTGTAATTGATGGTACGGTTCTACTCGATCAGCTTTTGGGTCACGATAGCGCAACAACACGAATCAGCACGGGTTCTAGGCCAATTACCTTAAGTCTAAACGAGAATGCCTCAATGAGCCATACCAAGGCTGGCTCAACTACGCATCATGCTCCTACCGTTCTAGTTGTCGATGATGCGGCAGCGCTGCGGCGAACCCTCGCCCTAACCCTAGAACGAGCTGGGTGTCGAGTCTTGCAGGCACGGGATGGACGAGAAGCGATCGAACAATTACGCCAAGGTTCATCAACAGTAAATCTCGTAGTTTGTGACATTGAAATGCCCAATATGAACGGCTTCGAGTTTCTCGGTCAGCGTCGCCAAGACCCTCAAATGTCGAACATTCCCGTAGTTATGTTGACCTCTCGCAGTAACGATAAGCATCGATGGTTAGCCATGCGTTTAGGGGCGACAGCTTACTTCACTAAGCCTTACCTTGAACAAGAGTTTTTAGCCGCCATCAAACACATTATTGATGAGAAGAAATCACAATCCATAATGGAGCCGTCACAAAATCCACTGCAACTACAAGGCTCATGATGGTTGAGGCTCAGGGCAAAAATAGCTAGGACGGGCAAGATGCCCATCCCACAAGAAAAAATGACTCTTGTGGGGTAGGCGTCCCGCCTGCCCCAGAATTTGATCACAAGCAATACTCTTCAACCTTCAACCTTCAACCTTTAACCTTCAAACCTTCAACCTTCAATCCCCAACTCATAACTAACAATCAAATGAACAACCTCTTAACTCAAAGAAAATCTAAAGCGACCGAGCTGAATAAATCCCGACAGATTACACCATCGCTAAAACTTATTGTTTTTAAGATTGGCAATCTCAACCTTGCCCTACGCATTGAATCTGTCTACAAAGTAGTCGATCGCACGCCTGTTTACAGTAGCGGACTCAATCATGTGGGGATTGCCCACATGGGCGATCGCGAAGTTACGGTTGTAGACCTGAATTGGCAATTTTTCAAAAGCAGTACAATCTCTGATTCCGGCGGTTATCTTGCGATCGTGCAAAGTCAAACAGGTGAATTCTATGGGATTCCTGTGGCAAACACTCCAGTCTTAATCGAAGTGCCCTTATCCATGTTCCGAGTTTTACCAGAATCCTATCGCCGTGCTGATACCTTAGAAGTCGCTAGCCATGTTGCTGTTATTCCACAGCAAGGAACACCCTTAACGATTTTTCTACTCG
>NZ_DATNPA010000268.1:0-2844 GCF_036703385.1 Allocoleopsis sp.
AAATGAAGAAAACACTAACTTCTGTAAAGACAGCCAAGTATCAGAACTCTATTATCGCGCAAAAAACAAATCGTGTTTAGATCGCGTTAGTGCAACAAAATCTAAGTTTCTTTCTTGTTCTCTTTCCCAATCTTTCTCGGCTTTCGGATGAGGGACTAAATTCGGTCTAACGTGAAATACTCGATGCGCTTCTAATCCCTTAGCTCCGTGAATGGTTGTCAAGTTGACAGCATTTTTGGTCTGTTTAGATAGATTGGCGATCGCTTCTTGCAATTCGCCTGTATTCGTACAACGACTGCCTTTATAAATAGCGTTTAAGGTTTGCACCCGATCGTGCAATCCCACAATCACCATTACTTCCACACCATCAGCCAACATAGCGGCTTTTTGAATCTCATACCAATTGGTCAGTACAGCCGTAAACTCATCAGTAGTGTATGACTTCTCCTCCAACCCGACTACCTGCTCTAACAAATTCACCAGCTGACCGCTAATATCCCGGTTACGAATCAAAGCAGGAATACCTGCACTGAGTAAATCAAAGTAGGTTCGGATTAAGGGGTAGAAGCAGCGACAAATGATTAAATCTCCACCTCTAACTAGCTTAGGAATTTCTGCAATTCCAATCTCAGATACCGTGCCCAAGGGCGCTCCAGGTCTAGGTTCAATCACGGGATAAATCTTATTGGCTAATTCGATGTGGCTAGTGGGACACCTGTAGCAAATTGACAAGGGTAGACTGATGGCGTGAGTGCGATCGATAATGTTTTGAATGCTGCGGTGGTCTGAGGCGCTAAACCCCATAATTGCTTGGTGTTTATCCCCTACATAAATGCCTCTTGCTCCCTCGGCGTGAGTCTTCAAGACGAGTTCTAGCTGAGCTCTGTTCAAGTCTTGCGCTTCGTCAACACACAGAAAATCATAATCACCAACTTCTAGTTTCAAGACGTTGGGCAGCCAGACCATATCCTCGTAAGAAATACTCTCACCAGCAATGTATATCCCGTACTCTAAAACATCACACACGGCTTTTTGAACAAAGTCCCAATCTCCGCTAGTTCTAATCCCATAGTGATGGCCTAACTGCTTTAAAGCTAAGCTGTCATAAGGATTGGTCAAGGTAAGCTGGGTAAACTTGACCAGGTCAATTAATCGTCGGCGCTCAAGTGCGTTAAATATTTTTCTCTGATTGAGATAACCGCTGACGAGAGAAGAATATTTGCGTTGATTAATTTCGGGTCGTCCTCTGTAGCGACGACAAATGCTGGATAATCCCAGAGAGTGAATGGTGCTGGATTTGATGTGTCGTGGGAGCTTTTGGTCGAGTTGTTGGGCGATGTGCTTGTTGAAGGCCAGAAAACGCGATCGCAAAAACTTGGGGATGTAGTTGGCACCTTTAATTAGGGTTGTGGTTTTACCCGAACCCGGTACAGCTTCCACCACACAGGAACCTTGACCTTCTGCTAGCCATTCAAAGATGGCTTTTTGATAGGTAGAGGGGGTAAACCCCAACACGAGGTCTCCTGGACGAGGTGAGGGGACATGAGCAGTGGGATGGGAGCGATCTGAGCGGTGGGGAGTCCCCAGCACCATATCCCCTGGTTTTGGTTCGATTAGTTCCCCGTTGGACACGATTCACTCTAGACTCATTGAGATGGTGTCTTATTCACCTTATCGCAGAGAGCCATAGCGATCGCGTTCATGACCAATGTTCCATCTAGAAGCACTTTGAGAACGCGCTTACTGGTTATTATTTGAACTTTCCGGCTCAGTCTGATTAGGAAGAGATTGAGCTGGGGATGGAGCAGCTTGATTCATACTATCCTGCTGTTGAGGTTCAACCTTATTAGGAGAAGATCGAACTGGAGATGGATTCGTTTGATTCTCACGCCCCTGCTGCTGAGGAGAGGGAACCTGGATATTAATATTCGGTGCCTTGGTGTCAGAGTTTGTGGCAGGTTGTTGAGGAACGGGAACAGCCTTTTGAGTTCTATCAATTGTTCTTTCAATGACAGTAGTCTGTGTTTTGCTAGTAGGAGGTTGGCTGCGATCGGGAACAGGTACAGGCACAACTTGCGTAGTAGGAGCTGTTTGTTCAACCGGCTCGTTTCTAGCGTTCAGAAAGTAAATAGCACCTCCAGCTAAAGCCGCAAGACTAGCCAACGCTAAACCGATGATTAAACCGCTAGCCGCACTATTTTCCTCACGAACTGAAGAAGCTTCTTGTTGGTAAAGACGTTCAGAATCTCTACCAGTTCGGTAACCTTCCCGGTAAGCAACGTCCTGAGAAGGAGTTGGATTGCTATTGGGGTCGCGTCTGATTGGATTAGACATAGGACTTATCAAAAGAAATTGTAAAAATGAGTTCTGATAAGAGGAATCATTGTCTCAAAAATCTGAAGAGTTAAAACAATAATCTATTCATTGTTCACTCTTGAATTGAGAGGCAATTACTGGTTGAACTCTTAAATTTAATTTATTCCTTTTCAGTCCCAGAACGGCTCTATCTCAAGACTGGATAAAAATCGTTGGCATTTTATCCAAAAGAAGTAGTTTTCTCTTCAAGGGTTCAAACCTACTACTATCTGAGGAATATAAACTCTATGATTCCAGTTTTTCTCTTAAGACCTGTCCTTAAAACGCCAAAGAATCCCCTCGTTGTAGGATAATGCTGCGCGAAATCAATCGAGGAGAGTAGGACGTAAAAGTAGGCTATTAGTTCCCGACAAATTTAAAGATATGATAAAGTTTGCATGAAGTTACTGTTAGCGTTCCCTCTCGACAGAAGACATCGTCATGGGAGCATCACGCAATTGAGAATTGCTATAACAGGATAAGCTTTTA
>NZ_DATNPA010000269.1:0-3066 GCF_036703385.1 Allocoleopsis sp.
AGGTAGCGATCGCTATATTTGCGGCGAAACTGGGCTGGAACCAAATTGAGATAGGTCAGGGCAACATCGGCATTACTCACAACAGCATCTGCTTGGAGCAATTCGCCATCCTTGAGTGCAACTCCGGTTGCTCGTTTTGTCTTACCCTCAATCAAAATCTCTGCAACTTCTGTATTGAGCCGTAATTCTCCACCCAACTCTTGAAACAGTCGCACCAAACCTTGCACTAATGCACCCGTGCCACCCATTGCAAACCAGACGCCAAACGCCTGCTCCAGTTTGTGAATCATGGCGTAGACGGAGGTACTTTGAAAAGGATTGCCGCCAATCAGGAGAGGATGAAAGCTAAACACCTGCCGTAATCGCTCATCCTGGATGTACTGATTTACGAAGCCTGCTACAGATTTGAAGGATTGCAATTGCAGCATATCGGGAGCAACTCTGAGCATATCGGTGAAGTGGCTAAAGGGCTTGGTCATCAGGGGTAATCCCTTTTGAAACACCTGCTCAGATGCCCGGTAAAACCGATGGTAGCCTTCTACATCAGCAGGGTTGAATTGCCGAATTTGTTCCAGCAGGTAGTCGCGATCGCCGTTATAGTGAAATACCGAGCCATCTTCAAACCGCACATTGTAGAACGGGTCAAGCGGCACCAGCTTCAGGTAATCCTCGGTTGTGCGGTTACTCAATTCAAAGAGTTCATGGATCAGGTAGGGAGCGGTAATGATGGTGGGGCCAGCATCGAAGGTGAAGCCATCCTGCTGATAGACATAGGCACGACCACCGGGTTTATCCCGTTTTTCTGCGATCGTTACTTGATACCCCTGTGCCTGTAGTCGGATGGCAGCCGATAGCCCACCAAAGCCACTTCCAATTACAACAATCTTCATGAACGGCTCTCTCTAGCGGTATTTAGACGTAATACCAATTCTCTCAATGCTTGCTACAGATGCTTTTCTTGTTCCCCCCTTGATAAGGGCAGGGCTGTTTCATTCTCGGTAGGGGCAATCCCCCCGTGGTTGCCCCGATCCGGAAAACGCCGAACAAGTCGTGGGTGGGGCGGGGTCGGGACGGGGGCGCGACCCCTAAAAAATCCTGATTTTCCTGAGAATGAATCAGCCCTGCCTTGATAAGGGGGGTTAGGGGGGTAAGATATATAGCCCATTAAAAGCGAAATGGTATAAGTGATGATGATTTGGATTCAGCACTGGCTATGCTCAATTTTCAAAATCATTCAAAGAATTAGATTCAAAACTAGCGCGATACTGCCATAGCAATGCGTTTTACTGCCCAATGTTCTGGAATCTCCCCCAACCACTCAACCCCCGAATCCTTATAAGCAGGGTAAGCAGAATATTTCATGGCAAATCCTCCACCCAACACAAATGAACTGCCAAAGAGTCATCTTGAAGCGCATTAAAAAACCGCTGGTCAGCCGTCACCATCTGACATCCGCGAGTAACAGCAAGCGCCAAATAAACACAGTCATAAACTGCTTGCTCTATTCTTGCTGCAATCTCTAAAGCTTGCGGCATTAACGGCAACGATGGATGTATCTCTAAGCCTAGTCCCATCAATGCAGCTAAATCCTCTTGAGCATTTTCTAAAGTCGTTTCTCCACGCCGCACTCGCTTCCACAGAATATTTCCAAATTCTGGAAAAAAGAAATCTGGAACCAAAAGAGTATAGTCAACATTTCGCAAACCAAGTGCAGCCTCAGAGTGAATTTCCGGCACCACCCACTTAATCGCCACATTCGCATCTACAACAAACTCAGTCAACGCTGTCTATCCTCTCGCAAAAGTTCTACACTATCACTAAAGGTTCGACCGACATACTTAGATCGCGCTTTATCAATTATTTCCCAGGCTGTCGCCTTTAGCGTTGCAGTATCTACCCCCTCAGCCGCCATCTCCAAAATGACTTTTAACTCAGCTTCCAGAGTTCTACCCTGACGCTGTGCGCGAATTTTTAACTTTTCTATTACATTGGGGTCTAGATTTTCAATTAGTAATTGAGTCATCGTTACTTCTCCCTTAAATAGTTTGACTATTTCTTCAAATGAACAACTGGCAAGAACACATCTCTATTAACCCCAATATCTGTCACTGTAAACCATGCATTAGCGGAACCCGCATCATGGTATCTGTCATTCTTGATAACCTGGCAGATGGCATGACACCGGATGAAATTGTGGCAGATTATCCACCGCTAACATTGCCAGATATCAGAGCCGCGATCGCCTATCGCTAGCTATTTTTGGAGCGCCTGTTGAAAGGTCTTGATGGCATCAACGTGATTCACCATATTGATGCAACGTAACAACAAATCCAGATCGATCCCTTTCATTTCCTCACTACTGGAAATCTTTTCGTAGTCAAGAGTGTTGCCCTCTCCCCGCAGGTGATAAATCTCTAGCACTCCGTCTTCCCAGAACCACACTTCAGGAATCTTCAGCCGCTTGTATGCCTCCAGTTTGTTAATGCCGCCACTGCTAAACACCACTTCGATAGCCAGATCGGGACGCACTCGACCAGGGGCAAGTTTATAGGATTCATCTGCCTCTCGCTTGACGGCTCCAGCTTCACTTTCTAGGGTCATTGAGCCAGTTGGGGTGAAGTCAAACCCTGCCATGAGCAAGTACAATTCCACCAATGCACCGATCCTTTCCTTTATTGTTTGGTGGGGTTCTCCTGGCATTCGTCGTATCTCTAGTACTCCATCTAGAAAGGAAAGCCGATATCCTGGACGGTCTAACAATTGCTCAACTGCTTTGAACTCTCTCCAAGTCAATCCCTCAAACAGGAGGGGTTCTTCCTTTTTGGGTGTTGCTATCGTTGCCGAAGTCATAAGAGTCTCTGTGGTCTGTTCCCAGATTAGGAGTGATTAGGTTTGAATGGCGATCGCTTTAGCGTAACTTCTTTTATTTTTATAGTATGGGGTTTGGATGACGAAATCAGGAGTTTGGTCAAGTTCCTGAATGAGTTGCTCTCTGGTGCTAGCCATGATATTTCTTCGCTAACGATTAGGGGAAATAACGATAGATTTCTTTTCGATGTAGCACTC
>NZ_DATNPA010000270.1:0-2737 GCF_036703385.1 Allocoleopsis sp.
AGTGCATGAGTTAAAATGCCTGCTGCTGTTACACTCTTGCCACTTCGAGTCGTGCCGAACAGTCCCAAGTTCTTGTGAGTCCGGAACAAGTCCAGAAAGACTGGTGTACCCCCTTCTTCAGCAATCAACTCAAACCCACTGTCGTCACCTGAGCGAGTTCGCACTAAAGGCATCAGTCCGGGTGCTTCACCACTGAGATAGGTTTGCCGCCGGTTGAAGGGAGTTGTCAGTAAGCGTTCCCAGGTAATTGGAAAGGTTTGCAACCAGATTTTCCAGGGATACTCAGTTTCACGTAGCACCCAAGCAGGACGCAAAAAACACGACTGAATATAGCGACAAGCTTCATCCAATAGAGAGCGGTTTTTACGGTAAACCAGGAACACAACCGCCATATGAACGGGAACTGCCCCCTCGTACAATTCCTCTTGAGCTGCAATTGTCTTTTTGATGTTGAGCAGGGATTTGACATCAATTGAGTTTTTTTCACTGGCTAGCTGCGATGAGGTATTTGCTTGCTTCGTAAGACGCTGCATATTGGTCTTTACCAGTCCTTCATTTGCCCGCATTAGCTGACAGTAAATCTCGGTATCATAGACACGCTCGCGAGCCATTACATCCCACAGATAGCGCATCTGGGATTCCTTCCCAACCCATCCCCCTGGTTTGTCAACAAACGTTAGCGCCCCGATATATTTACGCTTGGTATTAACCCACTTTCGGTCTGTCACGGGTACAGAGTACTCAGATTCAATCAGCAATGTTGTAGGATGAACTTCTGAGTGGACTTCCTCTCTCAAACCTTCATCATCTAAAACTAAAAGTTGAGGAATTGTCCGAGGTGGAGTATCGTTGAAACGCTTCCAGAGGCTTGCCCAAAGTTCTTCAGCCGTTAAGGGGCGAATATCCAAACCCATTTTGTTAGAAAGCAACTGCTCCCAATTCTCATAGCCATCGGTGAAGGAGGCATAAAGAAGTTGCTCGATACGGGTGTGCTGAACTTCATGAATTTCACCCGTGAATGATTTCCACCATCGCTCCAGTCGTGCCAAAAACTTTTCAATGACATCAGCTGTTCCTTGAGTATCTGGCTCCACTGTATAGGTGGCATAAAGGTGGAGAAACTTGGGCTTTCGTACCCCTTTTCGCGTCAGTTCCCTTACTCTTGCGCGTTCGCCCCATAAGAGGTAACGCAGTTCATCGGATGGAGCCTCTTCAGCAAGCTTTGATAAGGCTTCTTGACGCTGAGTATCGTCAGTAAACGAACCCAAATGAATCGTGAGACGCTCGTTATCGGGTAAGTCTTTTAAACCCGCTTCTAAGGCATCAAATACTGGGTCAATTTCATCAGAACGTAAGGTTGAATGAATTCCTTTACACTCGAAGCCAAATTGAACCATGAAGCTATTGAGTCCTTTTTGCAGAACATAAGCTCCAATGTTGCGTCCGGAAAGTCCAATCTGAAGCATTGAGGCGAGATGAAAGGTATTTTCAATAGGACTGTAGCGAATTTTCTGTTCTCCGTTATCGACAGTACGTTTGCCGATTTTTTGTACAGGTTTCATTGGGAATCACCCTCTTCTTTTTCGCTGCCGATTACTCCTTATAGACAGCCTTTTGTGTGATGTAGGGGTAGGACTGCTAGTATTGAGAATTCGGAAGTATCTTGCGTAACCTCTCGTAAAAGTTGGAGTGGAAACTAACTTAGAAAGGAATCGCCAAGCTTTACTGCCAGTCAGCACCCACCAGGTTGACATTCCCCAAGCGGCGACAATTCCAGTCCACAACCACGACAAGCCCAAAACACTTTTACAGATGTAGTAAGACGTTAAACAGATGGCAGTCCAAGGTATTACTTGGTCAGCGGGAAATGGTCCGACTTTGGGTGCAGTTCCGAGACTGGGATTAACAGGTCGAAACTTTTTAGAGCTGTTTGGATTAAGGTCAGACATTAAGCCGCACCACCGCCACCAGTAATTAGACCTGCTAAGATGTCTCCCAGCGTGACAGTAATCAGAATGATGAGGGGAGTACGAGCCAGAGTTTGCCAGTCTTCGTCGTTACGAGCTGCTGCAATTACACGCACTAAGGAGATGGCAAGATAGAGGACAAAAATTGCTCTTAGAGTATTAAAAACAAGAGCGTAGATATCTGCGCCACCTCCTCCTCCACCGTTAATTGGAAAGCTGTTACGCATCCAGCCTTCAGTTTGAGTAAAAAATTGAGCTGCTGCTGGAGCCGATGCGTAATCTAACAGATACACTGTTCCAACTACTGAAAGAATGAGGGGTGCAATATTTAATTTGTGTTTAGTTTCCCAACGATGGATTGCTCCAAAGCAACGTGTTGCTTCTTTTGGACAAAAAACACAAGCTGTTCCGACAAGGCTTAGAAGACATCCAATAAAACTGGTGAATCGCTGCGCCACAATTAGGTCTACAAATAAGGCAGCGCTGGCGCTCAGCATTAAAACACTTAAGGGGAGTCGGTTCAGAAATAGGAACTTACTTAAACTTTGACGGGGCAAAGTTTTCAAATAGGAACTTTTAACAACCATGACGTTGAAGGCAAGTAAAGAAATTCAGTTCATTTACTTGATAACCAATTTGAAAAACTCTCCCCCTCCATCATGGGTTGAAAAAAATCTGCATCTACATTTCGATAGATAACAAGCGATGCTCCAACCGAAGGCTTATGCCTTTTGGGAAGTATTGATTCAAATATTGCAATTTCCGGCGCT
>NZ_DATNPA010000271.1:0-27218 GCF_036703385.1 Allocoleopsis sp.
ACCGGACGCGGAGGCTTGCCAGAAGACCCAACCACAACGCTCCGAGGTCGGACGGTTTGGCAAGATTTGCGAGATTCTTCTGGGGAACGGCAACAAGCGGAAGCTTCTGTCGAACATCCCCAAGCTAGATTTAGCGATCGCTCCTTGGGCGGTGCCAGAGGCAATCGCTCTCCTCATTTGGTGGAAGCGACGGGTTGGGTAAGGGATGAATTGGGCAATGTTGTGCTAGTGGCTACTGAGGCTACTTCAGCTTATCGGTTGCGATCGCCTCAATGCCAAGACTTGTCATCTGTGAGATCGCCATAAATTCTGACAATTTTGGTCTGAAAAAAGAACCCTAGAGATACAGAGTTCATAGAGGAGATATGGCGATTCTCATATCGGTGAGGTACATCTAGTTTTCTTGCCGATTCCTAATACTGAGTTGCAGTCTAACGTAGAATTTAACGAACCACAGAGGCACGGAGAACGCTGAGGTAAGAGAAATAGAGAGTTATACCTTTGAATGCAACTTAGTATAATTCCCTATTATTGTTCTTTCCATACTCGAAACCCACCATCTAGGTTAAGACATATTAGCCTGCCCTTGTGTAGCTGTAATATAGTTGATGAATGCAAAAAACAAAGCCAAATTTGGAAAGTAATCGCGAGAGAAGCAAAACCACTCTTTCTTGCTACCTTTCTGATAAATAAACAAGTAAACTGATTTATAGCTGCGCTTAACATCAAGCGATTCAAACTCTGACCAAGGCAACATCCGCTTTCCAGCCAATAATCCTTCTTGGGTGAGAGTGAGCTGTCCAAATTCAATAGCATTGCCCTGCTGGTAATTCGCAATTAACACTGGCAACTTGATTTGTATAATTTGCTCTTCAAGCAATACTTTCAGACGCTCTATATTGGCAACATGTTCATCAATTTTGAGTTTCCCTACATTTTGGGTTTCCAGGGTTACTATATAGTTCCGCACTCCATTCGTTCTGGCAACAGACAAAAATAACTCTTTAATTTCATCATAACGAATGACTGCTGGTGTCCCCTTACGACAGTCTATAAGCCCTTGTTGATATAGCAAGATAACAGGCTTAGTTTCTTTTAGCCGCTGGAACGACCGATAACTAAAGTAAATTGACAAAATGAGACTTGGTAATCCAACGAATATCAAGGACAAAGGCAAGGAGATGAAGAACATAAAGAGCCAAATTCCCAACACAGCTTTAGCCCTGCCTTTATCCCAACCAAATTCTCCCAATAGGCTACCCAACTGCCCAAAACGGTCAAATTGATTACTAGTCATTGATTACACTCCTTTGCCTAGCCATTAAGCTCACGACTTCATGCAACTGTGAACTAACACAAACTTCTCAGGGATGTGTTTAGCTATTATGCAAAGTTTTACAGAATTTAATGCTAACAGCGATGGATTTTCACCCCATTCATCTGACTCGAGGATATTAGAGGGTGGACACCGTAAGATTCCCCATTCCCGAAAACCCAGAATTTTGTCCCTCATCCAAAAGAGAACCGCTATATTCCTACCAAGGATTGCCAATCATGGTAAACGCTGCCCAGTAGTAAGGATGGATCAGTTTTTTGTCTCCCAAGCTAGCTAAAGCAGGCGGTAGCGGCACTGCTCCTTGGGGACTAATCAGCTTACCCGATTCAACGCGCACCTGTCCCTTGAGCATGGCTAACTGTGCCTGTCGTAATGCCTCGGCCTTAATCGGGGTACTTCTGAGTTGTCTGTAAAACTCGGTCATGAGTCCCAAGGTGGCTTCATCACTGACAATCCATAGACTCGCTACGGCTGACTTAACACCCGCCTGTACTGCCAAACCCGCAAAGCCTAACTCGGCTTGTTCATTACCTACCGCTGTCCGACAAGCACTCAGCACCAGTAGCTCTACGGGTGGATTACTCCAATTGAGTTGGGAGATCTGATTCAGCCGTAGCTTACTATTGGCGAGTTGGATGTAGGAATTATCGGGCGAGCCTGCCTGGAAGTCGGCATGAGTGGCGAGGTGGATAATACCGAAGGCTGCCTGCTGGCGTTGGGCTTTCAGATTTTCTAGCGTGAAAGTGTTGTTGAGGAATGCCTTTCCTTTCCACAGCTTTTGTGTGATTACAGAAAGCTCCAGGGGTACGGCGGGTAGAGGTGTTTGGTCGGGAAAATTCTCGGCTCCCATTGCCAAGACTTGGACATTTTTGAGATTTTGATATCGAGTATCCGTGAGGTTGAAACTGGGCATCAGACCCACACTGTATCGCTCCACCAAAAAGCCGCGACCATCATGAAGAGCGGCAATCGGCACAGAGCGTAAACCGTTCTCCATCAGGAACACTAAGTTGTTAATTTTTTGGGTCTGTAGCTCGGCCTCCAACGGTTCTACGAGCCACTTATACAACTGCCGAGCCGAACTGAGGTAGTCATTAGAGCTTTTAACGTTGGTGACATTATTGCGAAACTCTTGAGCGATGTTGAGGACGCGATCGCGTGTGGCTCCTTCCACCCGTTTGCGAATGGTTTTCCCCTGTGCGGTGACGAGTATCAGTTCCAACTGATCTGTGGGTTGCGGTGCTTGAGTTTCTCCCGATGATTGGGATGCCAAGGTGGCAGGCACAAAAACCGTATAGATGAGAGCGGGTTTTTTACCCGTTACCTGATCAATGCGATCGAGGGTATCACGCACCTGGGTTAAGTTGAGACTCGCCGGATTAAACGAGCGATCAAAATATCGCTCAACCTGTTGCGTCAACGACTTGTCCACTTCAGCTATTCCCGTGTCAATGGCGGCTGGGGGAAGGCTGGATGAACCTGAAAGGGGTACCTGTGTGAAATTGCTCTGTTGCGGCGGAGCTGTGGCCTGTATTTGGGATGTAATCGTATTTTTTCCCGAAGTAATGATTTGGATGCTACTTGGCGGATTACCCTGGCTGTAGGAACCGGAAAACACTCCGGAACCAATCTGGTTGTTGGTGCCTGTAGAAATAGTTCCAGCCGTACCATTCAACCCGTTATAATTCGACCCTACTGTGAAAGGAATACCTGAAGAGCCGCCTCCACGCCGAATGCTGATGGAGCCTCCCTGAGTTCCACCACCTGTAGAAATACTGGCATTGCTGCTATTGGTACCCCAAGCGCGAAATAAACTTGAGGTTGTAATCTCCACATTACCGCCTGTACCCTGACCAAAGCTTCGAGTATCAATCGAGTTAACCGTGATGTCCTTTTGAGCATTTAAGGTAACTCTACCCCCATTTCCGGAAGCAGAGCTGGTGTTAATCCGTCCGGTGGTAATGCTGTCGTTTTGAGACTTTAAGGTAACTGCGCCGCCATTGGTGAGGAAACTTCCCCCTATAAGCTCATTTTGAGACTTTAAGGTAACTGCGCTGCCATTCGTGAGGAAATTCCCTCCTGTAATCTTTGTGGCGGCTTCTAACGTCAGCGAACTGCCAGAAGCTTGGATGGTGTCGTTGAAGTCTTGGAAGGTAATTGAACTGCCCGTAGAGCGAAGGGTGAGGCTTCCCGCTTTCTGACCTAAGTTCACCCCATTGTTCTGAGTGACACCGGGTGTATTGCCGAAGATATCCGCGATCGCAATTGACCCTGTGGCTTGCAAAACAATATTATTATTTGGTGCTAAATCGGCAATTTGTCCCCAAGATATGATACTAGCGCCAACACTATTATCGGATAGTAAGATTTGGGGATTATTCGCTAAGGTGCGGTTTTGAGCCTTGGTGACGGCCTCCGCATCTGCCAGGGTTAAGTTACCGGAGTTGAGGAACAACGTGCCTCGTTCCCGATTGGCGGCTAAGGTGTCCACGCTGCCCGTAAAGGTCAGATTCTTGGTTCCTGACACCTCCACGAAGCCACCGTTACCCCCGCTAGCTCCACCACGAGCATTCACTTCACCCAAAAAGCGGGTTGTATCACCCGCCCGAACCCGAACTTGACCCCCATCCCCTGTTGCGCCAGCATCGGTGTTAATTTTGACATCTGGCCCAACAAACGTGCGTAAGACTTGAGAATCGGTACCTGAACCCCGGACATCCGCACCAATCAATACCCTACCGCCCCCCGCTTTGCCAGAAGCGTCTACCTGCGCCTTTTCCACTAAACCAACCAGATTGCCTCGTAACTGCACAGAACCGCCAATTTCGGAAGGCTTCTTCGTGGAAGCGTCAGCGGTACCGGAGAGTACAAGCGTACCCGGAGACTGGGGCACCACTAGACCTGAATCAGTGAGTACCACCTGACTGGCATCATTCACCGTCAATTTCTTGGCAGGAGAACCTCCCTGACCGGTTAGCAATTGCGGTAGGGAGAGAGGAGTGGGGAGTAGGGCATTAGAGGTGGCAGGAAGAGTACAATTCGTCGAACTACCACAGGGTTGAATCTCTAAATTGAGCAAGTGACCGGATAGGGAAATGCGGATCAGGTTTTGCCCAGGCACAGCGGCGAGCGTCAGGTTCCCTCCGGGTGCGTTCAGCTCACCTGTACTGACCACTGTACCGCCCAGTAAGGTGAGATTTTTCCCTTCGGTGACAGCCAGTTGACCCGAATTAGCGATCGCTCCAGGTGTTGCGGAGGTTCCAAAGGCAAAGGTACTGGGCATCCCCATTAAGGCAGAATAGTCATTTGTGCCAACAGCGTTGAACCAGGTGTTGTTCCCAAACCCAATCCTAGTAGCTGTCGTGGCAGTAAAGTCACCAGGGACATTCAACTGAGCCTTGTCCCCAAAAACGATCCCCGCTGGATTGAGCAAAAATAAGTTAGGGTTGCCACTACTCGTAACTTGAATCAGACCATTAATGATCGAAGGGTTCCCCCCAGTGACCCGACCCAGGATGTTCAAAACAGAGGGGCTGGCAATAAAATTAGCGGTCTCACCTGCCTCAAGGCCAAACTGACTGAAGCTGTGGAATAGATTCTTTCCATCCTGACTCAGCTGACCGTTGGTGATGTCATAAACGGCTGCATTGCCTGAAGTGTTGGGGTTGCTCGGCGGACTCACACTTGTGTTGGTACTGCCATCAGAGATGATAGGTTGGGCAGTGACAGACGTTAAGGAAGCCAGCCATAAGCTGGATGACTGTCCCAGGAAGGAAGGCAGGAAAATGGTGGCAAGTGTTGATAGGCACGCTAGCAAGAATTTGCTAGTGCCGAGGTAGTGTTCCAGTTTCCTTGCAAAGATCAGCAGGGAAATTAGTTTTGGCATGGAATATTTCAAAAAGGCTAACTCTTGTCTCTGGTGAACAGGGTTCTAAAAATCGGGTGAGAGGGAGACTGGAGTTTGAGTCAGGGGGATGAGCGCAACTCATCCGAGGAGGTGAGAACTCCTCGTAGGGGTGCCTGTTGGCGGAGTAGATGCTCAAACGTAGGGTCGTCTAATCTTTGGGTGAAGGGTTGGTGATAATCTTGGGTATAAGTTCTGGAAAGTTGCCCCTCTACTCCATGCCCCATGTAGGGTTAACGCTTGATGCACCCGGAAAGATTCAATTGGATAGATGTTTCCCTTTACAAAAACTGATGAAATGATTAAGAAATTCTATGTTCCAGCTTTATGACTTCGGGATTAAAACTGAAGAAAGGGTTAAGAGCTTGTATTACAAGGGTTGCTCGCGTTTGCGGGTTACTCTTTCCAACGTAGCCTAATGCCTCAGTGCGTGAGGAGCTGGATTGCTGAGTTCTTCACAGTTTGTTACAAAGATATAGAGAACTCTCGTGGATGCAAGAGCGGTATGTTTGGTGGCTTTACCGGTTCAAAAACTCCTACTGGCACGGACTGGGGAGAGCAAATGCTCAATACCGTCGCCAGCAAGACGATTCGCCACCTATTTACTCAGAGCGAGTCAGTGGAGGTCTCGGTGCGTTGCTATCCTTCAAGCAAATTGTTGCAGGGTAGCATCGACAGCCTCAAGATGAATGGTCGTGGTTTGGTGATTCGTCAGCAGTTCCGGACGGAGGAATTGTCCTTTGAAACGGATGCCATCTCCCTTGACTTTAGCTCGGTTCTCAAGGGTCAGATGAACATCAAGCAGCCCACCCAGGCGATCGCACAGGTTGTCCTCACCCAAGAGGATATCAATAATTCTTTCAAGGCAGAACTCGTCAGAAAGCGGTTAGAGAATATTACCAGCCCAGCCTTGAGTGAGTTGTCGGGGGGTGAGCCAATTTCCTTTACTGAGGTGCAAGTTACCTTGCAACCCAACAACCAACTACGTTTGTTTGCTAAAGCCAATCTTCCTGTGCAGGGTTTAGTCCCGATTAGTATGAAATCGACTCTGGCGGTTGAGCGGCGGCGTCGTGTCCTGTTTCAAAACTCCCAATTTGAACCCGAGGCGGTACCAGAGTCTCTGCGGGAAGTATCACAAAAGTTAGCAACCGCGTTGGATGAGATCTTGAATAATATGGTGGATCTGGATCGGTTCAATCTGGATGGCGTCACGCTGCGCATTAATCGTCTGGAAACTCAGGGCAAAAAGCTGATTTTCAGTGGTTACGCCCAAATTGAGCGCGTTCCCAATACTCCATAACCTGAAAGCACATAAATAATGTCAATCAGTGGTTTGTTTGCGGCGGGTGGGGTGGTTATGTGGCCCCTGTTGGTGTTTTCTATCCTGGCGATCGCTCTAATTTTAGAGCGCATTATCTTTTGGCAAAGAGTAACCAAACGCCAGAAACCGCTCATTCGGGAAGTGCTCAGGCTCTACCCCCAAGATACTCAAACCGCACTTCAGATTTTAGAGAGAAATACTGACTTGCAGATCGCACGGATTTTTCTGGCGGCCTTAGAACTGGAAAAGCCCACTCCAGAGGAATTTCGGCTCGCTCTAGAAAGTGCTGCTCAAGCGGAGATGCCTATCCTAAAGCGTTTCAATACGGGGTTTGAAACGATTATCGCTGTTTCTCCACTGCTCGGTCTTTTGGGCACCATTTTGGGGTTGATTGACGCCTTCGCTGCGCTTAGGGTAGGTGATATTGGCACTAGCAATACTCCGGGTGTTACAGGTGGAATCAGTGAGGCTTTAATCTCAACAGTAGGGGGGTTGTGCGTTGCGATTTTTACCCTGCTGTTTGCTAACAGCTTTCGAGGACTATATCGTCGTCAACTCGCTTTAATTCAGGAGTATGGTGGTAAGCTAGAGCTGCTCTATCGTCGTTACTATTCTTATGAAATCCTTCCCTATGTAAAAGCTTACAAACCCGAATGAAACTCAAGCATATCACTGAGGCAAATCAAGATTACGAGCGAACCCGAAGCTTTTTACTGATGCACGAAGCGTATCATAGCTTGATGTTTGGTTTGCTTGATACCATCGTTTACTCTCCCCATCGCTTCAAATATCGACCCTATGTAGCGATGGTGGAACAGAATGATACTGTTGTAGCGGTTGCCCTGCAAACACCACCTCGCAAGCTTCTGCTATCACGAGTTGAGGAATTTCAGGCGATCGCGCTAATCGCTCAAGACTTGTATTCTATGCAAGCAAAAGTGCCGGGAGTTATGGCTACGGCATCAGCGGCTAAAGCCTTTGCCCAAAACTGGCAAGCATTGATCGGTCAACCCTACCACGAAGGAACGCGAGAGCGCTTTTATCAACTCGAAACCGTACAGCCTACTCCCGTTGTCAGCGGACATTTGCGACAGGCTACACTCGGCGATCGCGAATTACTGATTGATTGGTGTCGTGCCTTTATGCAAGAAGTTTCAGAGGAAATCGTTGATTGGGAGGCTGAGGAAGTTGTTGATCGCTATCTGGCTGAGGGCAGTCCGCATTTTTGGCAGGATAACATTCCCCTATCTTTGGCTAACTTCTACAGCTCAACGCCAAATGGAGTGAGGATTAATTTGGTATACACTCCACCACAGTATCGGAAAAAAGGTTACGCAACCGCTTGTGTGGCGGCGTTGAGTCAAGCCTTACTGGATCGGGGATATAAATATTGTTTCTTGTCCACAGATTTAGCTAATCCTACCTCTAATCACCTTTATCAGGCAATTGGCTATCAACCTTTGGATGATAATATGCAGCATTACTGGTTTGATGGCTGATACAGGAGGATGAATGTGCAGTTGCTCTACTGTCACTCGTGATATAGGTTTATCTGAGTTTTCGTGTTACAACCTGTGGGAACTATACATGTGCGGTGGTGTCTCTAATCTATAGACAAATCCTGCTTTTGTGACTTGCTCCTGTTAGCAGTTCAATCAACGGGAAGAATATAAGTCTGAGGGTTATTGCTTAAAAAGAGAGCATCTACAAACCCAAATTCTTGCAATCAATTTGTTAAAAAGCTCATCGCTTAATTTGGCGTGAGATTGGAGATCAAATGCGCGTTTTATTAATTTATCCTCTGTTTCCTAAAAGTTTTTGGTCTTTTGAGAAAACGTTAGCTTTGCTGGGTCGCAAGGCGATGCTTCCCCCTTTAGGATTAGTCACAGTTGCAGCTATTCTGCCCCAAGAGTGGGAATTTAAGCTAGTCGATCGCAATGTCAGCCAGGTAACGGAAGCAGAATGGGATTGGGCCGATTTAGTGATTCTCTCTGCCATGATTGTGCAAAAGGAAGATTTCTTAGCGCAAATTCAGGAGGCGAAACGACGAGGGAAAGCGGTTGCTGTCGGTGGCCCTTACCCAACAGCCTTACCCCACGAAGCCGAGGCATCGGGTGCTGACTATTTAATTTTGGATGAAGGGGAAATCACTTTACCCCTATTTGTGGAAGCTATTGAACGAGGCGAGTCTTCTGGTGTTTTCCGATCTGGGGGAGAGAAACCTGATGTCACTTACACTCCGATTCCCCGCTTCGATTTACTGGAATTTGACGCTTATTCGGAAATGTCTGTTCAGTTTTCGCGAGGCTGTCCGTTCCAGTGCGAATTTTGTGACATTATTGTCCTCTATGGTCGCAAACCCCGGACTAAAACCCCAGCCCAACTTTTGGCTGAATTAGAGCGCCTTTATGAGTTAGGTTGGCGACGTAGTATTTTCATGGTGGATGATAACTTCATTGGCAATAAGCGCAATGTCAAGTTATTTCTCAAAGAATTAAAACCCTGGATGGTGGAACACGGGTATCCGTTCTCGTTTGCCACCGAGGCATCAGTGGATTTGGCGAAAGACCAAGAACTGATGGATTTGATGGTTCAGTGTAATTTTGGGGCGGTGTTTTTAGGGATTGAGACACCGGATGAAGAGAGTTTAGCCCTAACACAAAAGTACCAAAATACGAGAGACTCTTTAAGTGAGGCCGTCCATGCGATTACTCGCTCAGGATTGCGAGTGATGGCTGGGTTTATTATTGGCTTTGATGGTGAGAAATCGGGCGCAGGCGATCGCATTGTCCAATTTGTGGAAAAAACGGCAATTCCCACCGCCTTATTCAGTATGTTGCAAGCGCTACCCGACACTGCACTGTGGCATCGATTGAAGAAAGAAGGACGGCTGCGAATCGAATCTGCGAATATCAATCAAACGACATTGATGAACTTTGTGCCAACTCGTCCGTTGGAAGAGATTGCCAGTGAATATGTCGATGCCTTTTGGAGATTATACGAACCATCGTGTTTTCTGGATCGCACCTACCGTCACTATCGCATTTTAGGAGAAGCAACCTATCCGAAAAAGGAAAAATCGGCTAAGAAAAAGCTGAATTGGGTCGTGATTCGAGCGCTACTGACTATTTGCTGGCGGCAAGGTGTGCTTCGCAAGACTCGTTGGCAGTTCTGGCGCAATCTATATAATATGTATCGTTACAATCCGGGTGGTTTGAGCAGTTATTTATCCACTTGTGCTCAAATCGAGCATTTCTTGGATTATCGTGAGATTGTTAAGGAGCAGATAGAAGCGCAGTTAGCTGAGTTTCTGGCACAGAAGGCAAGATTGGAACAATCTTCAGAAGAGGCAAAAACTCCGATGAGTGTTAGTGCTTAGAGCAAATTCGTGGTGAGAGAGCGATCGCAAGAGAACACCAGCTTAACCGATCGCCTTCAAGAGTAGTATAGACATGGTATAATCTCACCGTTCGATAAAAGTTTGCTTACCAAGCAACTCAACTATTTAAAACCAGGATTGAGAGCTATGCTTGGCTGCCATCTCATCAACCCTGGTTGTTTAAGTCACTGAAGTAAAAGTGACATATAGGAAGTAACGCTTGCGATCGGGGGCAGTGGGGTTTGAGCAACCTCGTTTACCCCTGATTATTCGTAAGTTAGTAACTTAACGTTTGCTTGTTTCGTGCTTTAGAGAAGACTGAAAACTGTCTGCGGGTCAGATAGCGCCAGCTAGACCTAGAACAGCAGCCACAACATTGAGATTATTTAGGGCAGTCACGTCGCCATCAATTACAGTAACGTTTTTTACAACGTCTTTTACAGTAACGTCGCCTACATTTACATCAGCCAAGCCACCACCGCAGACAGTCATTTCAGTTTCAGTCAATTCGCTGATGTAGCCTTCGGTTTGAGCAGCTTGCAGGTCGTTAATTTTGAGGATAGACATTGGTAAATTTCCTTAATTAGTAGTTGTTATTCGGTCGGGAAGTTGTGTTTTGTTTTCCGCGTCCTTAATTACAGATTATGAGTTTGGCTTGAGGAATTCAAGGGTTTAAAACTTACATTTCGGACATAAGTGAAGGTTGAAGCTTGTATTTTTGGACATAAGTGAAGTAGTCAAATCGTCCTGACAGCACTCCTAACCAAGGCAATAAATAGCTCCCAAAAAACTTAGAGGAAACAGATGGACAAACCCAGATGCACGGAATTCTACGGATGAGCTTGGTTCCTTGTAGCCGTGAATCACTGGTTAAAAGGAGGAGCTTGTGGAAAGGGAGCTTGGGAGGCTGGATTCTGTACGGAAATGTTGATGTATTCTTACTTTTGACTTTAACTTTTAGGTCATCCCGCTTAAGATAGATTCAAGCGGATTAAAAGCCTTTTTTTTCGACATAAGTCCCGTCTTTTGTCTTTTTTTGGGTACAGACTGAAGCGAAAATAGAGTGAATAAGTTGTACTGAAAAGGCATCTATCCAAAGTAGGAATTCCGCTAGATTTACGTCATTTCGCGTATTTCAACTAAGGAAAATAGGATAAATTCATATTTTTATATTTATGTCAATACGCAACTTCCATTAGATTTAGTTGAGTCTACCTACATTCTTACTCATCTTTTTAAGAAGAATTAATATTATCTTGAATAAATTGTGAGTTATGCAGTTTTTATGCAAAGTTAAGCCGTTTGCAGCAAAATTTTAGGTGTTGCTTCACTAAAATCTTGCAATATGATAAAAATAGTTATAATTTTTAAAGAATCTGAAAGATGCAGTGTATTCCCTTAAAAGTTCGTAAGGAACTATTTAATATACAACTACATGCTTCTCAGTAAACAGCTGAGGTCTATCCCAAGACTAGATTTGCCCTCCAGACTAAAGTAGTTCTACTTGATTAGCCGCGTGAGGGTTGCTCCTATCAGAGCAGGTCGTCTAATGCTTTTTTAACAAAACAAGTTCTTGCTTTATTTCTACCTTTGTCTTCAACAGTTTGGAGAGGAAGCAGTAGGGAAATATATATCAATTGAAATGTGCAACGGAGGAATTACGGTGGAAAATCAGGACAAGCTGCTGACGCCTTTTCAGCGAAAGCTTTTGCTAAAGAACTTGCACACTGATTTGCGTCCAGAGTATCACCGTCGTATTGAAATCATGCTTTTGGCAGATGCAGGTCAATCTCAAGCCGAAATTTGTAAAACAGTAGGGTGTACTCCAGATACAGCACGGTACTGGATTGGTGTAGCACGAGAAGGTAATGCTCATCATTGGAACGATCGCCCGATGGGACGCCCTAAAGCGATTAACGAGCAATATATAGAGCGATTGAAAGAACTGGTCAATCATAGCCCGCGTGAGTATGGGTATTCTTTTAAACGCTGGACAGCGCAATGGTTGAGCAAGCATCTGGCGAAAGAAATGGATATTCAAGTTAGCGAACGTCACATTAACCGCCTGCTAAAAGACTTGGGGCTTTCCACCCGACAAAAACACGGCACAACAGAAAGCGTACCGGCTACTACCAAGAACTTCGGAATTAGGATTAGTGATTTGCAATCGTCCTCATCACCGAGTTTCGTGTGGTCAGCTAATCTCCTCAAAACCAGCAGCTAGTTCATCTCGGCAGACGTTTTCCACCATTTCTTGAGCTTTCAGAGAGGGTGAGAGGGAGAGGGAGTGAGAGGGAGATTTTAACTAAAGGGTTATTTCTACCTCGTAGCAGCTAGTTCTGTCGTGAAACTATCAGGGATTCATGGTTAAGCAATCATCAGAATTGTTCAAGCAAGACTTAGGTCAACAGCTAACGCAAATTCTCGGTCAGGCTCTTTCAGAACAAGAACTTTCAAACTGCTTTAAACAAATCGAAATTTTAGAGCCAAAAGCTGGGAACCGATTTTGGCAATCAACAGATGCAAACGCTGGAATTTATATAATCCTGGCGGGTAAAGCCAGACTACTCGATAATGATGACAATTTAATCGCTTCCGTGGAAGCAGGGACGACATTTGGGGAACTTACTCTGTTTCCTCAAGAAGACTTTCAGCCTTATGCTGCCAGAGCCTCCGTAAATTTAACCCTCTGCTACATCACAGGCGAGTATTTGCAAACTCTGATGGGTAAATATCCTGCGATCGAAGAGCATGTTCATCACCAAGCTGTACTTCGAGATTTGCTGCTATTGTGCCGCCAGACGGAAACGCTTCGCAATACTCCTGTAGAAGGGTTGATGAAGGTGCTATCGCTGTTGGAACGGCAGGATTTGGAGTCGGGCAAACTTCCAATATCCGGACTGGGTGAGTGCCAATTTTTGTTGCTCCGTCGAGGGGAAATCCTACATTCATCCGATTACAAACTGACGCCTGGGAATGTCTATGCTTTCTCCGAGTTCCCGAAGGAGCGTTCTTGGCAAGTTACTCAACCTACAGAACTGTACAGTCTCAGGCATTCTGATTGGGAAACGGCATTAGATTACTTGCCACAACTGGCAGAACATTTTGACACAGAAGGGCGTGAGGACAGGGAACAGGGGCGTCGGGAAGAGAAAGGGACTAGGAAGAAATCCAGAAAAGTTACTGCTAAGAAATCTTTTCCTACCCCTACTGCCTCTGCACCCGGACGCGCGACGCCTTCGTCAAAAAACCAGCCAAAGAAAAAAGTCAACAAGCCCTATTTCCCCAACCCGACTGTAAAAGTTGGTCATTTATGGCAGCGCATCACCCAACGCTATCCCTTCTTTCAACAACAAAGTGCCTCTGACTGCGGTGCTGCTTGCTTGGTAATGATTGGTCGTTACTGGGGCAAGCGTTTTAGCGTCAATCGACTCCGAGATTTGGCTAATGTTGACCGCAGTGGTGCATCCTTGCGATGTTTAGCTGCTGCGGCAGAAAGCATTGGGTTTGCAACTCGACCTGTAAAAGCAACGCTGGACAAACTGGCCCAACAAAGCTTGCCTGCGATCGCACATTGGGAAGGGAAGCACTACATTGTTGTCTTTGAAGTAACACGCAAGCGAGTGATTGTTTGCGACCCTGGGATCGGTCAGCGCAGTCTCACGCACGCAGAATTTAAAGCGGGTTGGACGGGCTACACGTTGTTATTGCAACCCACAACCTTACTCAAAGACACCCAAGAAGCCACTCAACCGATGTGGCAGTTCTTTGAGTTAGTAAAACCCCACTCGCTGGTACTGCTAGAAATATTTATTGCTTCTCTCCTCATCCAAATCTTTGGATTAGTTACACCTTTATTCACTCAACTGCTATTAGACCGAGTCGTCGTACAGCGTAGCACTGTAACGTTAACAGCTGTAGGTTTAGGATTAGTCATCTTTGGTATATTCCGCATTGCCATGACCGGATTGCGGCAATACCTTCTAGACCATACGGCGAACAAAGTTGATTTAGCGCTAATTGTCGGTTTTATCAGCCATACCTTCCGGCTACCGCTGAAGTTCTTTGAGTCCCGCTATGTGGGAGACATCATCTCCCGCGTGCAGGAAAATCGCAAGATTCAACGCTTCCTCACTGGCGAAGCCCTATCAATCGTTCTCGATATATTGACCGTATTTGTTTACCTGGGCTTGATGTTCTGGTATAGCTGGAAGATGGCACTGCTAACCTTAGTCATTGTGCCGCCCTATATCTTACTAGCGCTAGTTGCTACGCCCTTTTTGCAGCGAGTTTCGCGGGAAATTTTTGGTGCGACGGCTGTGGAAAACAGCTATTTAATTCAGGCGCTAACGGGAATTAATACTGTCAAATCAATGGCAATTGAGCAGACAGTACGCTGGCGTTGGGAGGAATTATTTGGTAAGTCGGTTAAAATCAAGTTTTCGGGGCAGAAGATTAGCAACGCCCTGCAAATTTTGAGCGGACTGCTCCAAATGTTGGTCAGCACAGGATTACTGTGGTTTGGGGCGTGGTTGGTGATTCACAACGAACTAACCATTGGGCAGTTAGTGGCGTTTAACATGTTGCTGGGCAATATTATTAGCCCGTTTCAACGATTGATTGTGCTGTGGAATCAATTGCAGGAAGTGGTGATTTCAGTGGAGCGGATTAATGATGTGCTGGATGCTGAACTCGAAGAAAATTGGCAACAGGAAACTCGCCAAACCTTGCCACCCATTCGCGGTCACATTCAATTTAAGAACGTAACGTTCCGCTACAATCCAGCTAGCGATTTCAACATCCTAGAAAATCTCAGTTTTGAGGTGCAACCAGGGCAAACAGTCGCACTGGTTGGTCGCAGTGGTTCGGGGAAAACGACGCTTTCTAAGTTGGTTTTGGGACTGTATCCCCCCACGGATGGGAAGATGTTAATCGATGGTTATGATGTGACTACTTTGTCGATGCGATCGCTCAGGCAGCAGGTTGGGGTGGTCGATCAGAATACCTTTATGTTTGGCGGTACGATTCGCGAAAACATTAGTCTAGGTCATCCAGAAGCTGCATTAGAAGAGGTAATCGAAGCTGCTCAGCAGGCAGGCGCGCATCAGTTTATTAAAGACTTACCACTAGGCTACGAAACAGAAATTGGTGAGGGAGGTGGAATGCTGTCGGGTGGACAACGACAACGACTTGCGATCGCTCGTGCCTTGTTGGGAAATCCTCGATTGTTGATTCTGGATGAAGCCACCAGTAGTCTTGACACGGAATCTGAGCGCATCATTCAGAATAACCTCAGCACCATTCTGCAAAACCGCACCACACTAGTCATTGCTCATCGCCTCTCAACTATTCGCAATGCTGACCTAATTCTGGTACTCGATAAAGGCATTTTGGTGGAGAGCGGTACCCATGATGAATTAATGGCGAGGCGGGGTCAATACTTCTACTTGAATCAGCAACAAGTTGCGATCGCAGGTTAATTTGCATCGCTGAAGTTTGGGTGTGTCTCGTCAGTTTGTTTTTAACGAACCACAGAGGCACAGAGGACTCAGAGGGAAGAAAAGAAAAAGAGAGAGTCCTCAATCTTGTTAATTGAGATTATTTTCTAAGTAGCTATGCCCAATCCATCAAGCCTACAAGACCACGCGAGTCGGAATGGTCATTATCGCCCTAACCAGAGCGTATCATCTGAAGAACCCATAGACTTCTCTGACCCTAGTCCAACACCGTCGTCCACTCAACCAAGCTCATCCCATATGGATGATTGGTCTCCTTTAACTCAGGAACTCATCGATACTTTGCCAAAGGTTTGGACGCGAGGGTTGCTGTATTTTTTGGTCGTATTTACTGGTATTGTCTTACCGTGGGCAATGTTGTCCAAAGTTGATGAAACGGGTAGTGCTAGAGGACGATTAGAACCCAAAGGTGCAACGCAACGATTGGATGCTCCTGCGATCGGAACTGTGACCGAGGTGAGTGTCAAGGAAGGCCAAACCGTAAAAGCAGGGCAAGTTCTGCTGAAACTAGAATCCGATTTACTCCGCAGTGAGCTTCAGCAAGTCGAAACAAAATTGGAAGGTCAACAAAATCGACTGGCGCAGTTGCAGCTGATCGAAAGCCAATTAATGATTGCCATTCGTGCTCAGCAGCAACAGAACCAAGCGCAAGGCTTGGAAAAACAGGCTCAAATAGAGCAAGCAAAGACGACGCTTACTGCGAGCAAAACAGCCTATACCTTACAAGATGAAAAACTGGCTCAAGTGGAGCAGGCAAGGGAAAGTATTGCAGCGAGTAAGACAGCTTATGCTCTAGCCGATAGCCGTTTTACCAAAGATATGGCAGAAGTCGAACGCTACCGCAAACTCTTGCAAGACGGTGTCATTTCCAAAGTCAAAGTTGTAGAAATAGAACGGTTGGCAGAGGAAAGCCGACGGTTACGTGCACAAGCTGAAGCTGATATCAAACAGGCAGAGGCTCGCTTAAAAGAGCGGCAGGGCAGCTATCAGAAAATGATTCATCAAGCTCAAGCCGAAATCGAGCAAGCCTCCTCCCGTCTCAAAGAGCAGGAGAGTGGCTATCAGAGCCTGATGCAGGGGGGTAAACTGGCTGTACTTAAAAGCGAGGAACAGCTTAAAGACCTTCAAACACAAATTACAACCCTCCAATCAGAAATTGCCCAGAGCAAAAGCCAAGTAAAATCCTTGAAATTGCAGTTAGAGCAACGAGTAATCCGAGCACCAAGGGATGGCACAATTTTTCAGCTGCCCATCCAACGGGCAGGCGCTGTAGTCGAACCTGGTCAAATGCTCGCTCAGATTGCTCCCAAGGGAGTGGAGCTAATATTTAAAGCACAAGTGCCGATTTCACAAAGTGGATTTTTGCATAAAGGAATGCCTGTCAAACTGAAATTTGATGCCTATCCATTCCAAGACTACGGAGTAGTGCCAGGACATCTACATTGGATTTCCCCAGACTCCAAACCGATACAAACAGCGCAAGGTCAAACAGAAATGTATGAGCTGGAAATTGCGGTCGATTGTGAGCATATCGAAACTCCAAACAAACATATCACCTTAAACGCAGGACAAACAGCAACAGCCGAGGTAGTTATCCGGCAACGTCGCATCATCGACTTCATCTTAGACCCATTTAAGCAGCTGCAAAAAGGCGGTCTGAAACTGTAGAAGCAAAAAACTCAACCTATCTTTGCTTCCTAAAGCGCTCTTGTTCGTTAAAAATAAACCTTGCAGACACACCGCAGTCCTTCTGAATTCTTAATAGTCTGCTTTAACCTCTCATAATAGGCTCTCTATCATGTCAAACGTTTTTACTATCTCCTACGATGACCTGATTCACCAAGCCAAACTTTCCTGTCAAGTTCCCTCCCTACTTGAAGGTCTCACTACCCGCAAAATTATTGAATCTGTAGCAAAAGAATTAGACATTAAAATAGAGCCAGAAGAACTTCAGCAAACAGCCGATAACTTCCGGTTAATCAACAAACTCCAACGAGCTGAAGATGCCTGGACTTGGATGAAAAAACATAGTCTGACTCTAGAAGAGTTTGAAGAACTAATCTATACCACAGCTCTCTCTTCAAAATTAGCTCAACATCTATTTACTGGCAAAGTCGAACCATTTTTTGTCGAGAATCTGCTCAATTACGCTCAAGTAGTCATGTACGAGGTAGTGTTGGATGATGAAGACCTAGCGATGGAACTATTTTATGCCATTCAAGAAGGCGAAATCAGTTTTCCTGAGGTTGCTCATGAATACATCCAGGATACCGAGTTACGTCGCGCTGGAGGATATCGGGGAATACTACGCCGTACAGATTTAAGACCGGAGATTTCTGCTGCTGTCTTTGCTGCCACTCCTCCCCAACTTCTCAAACCAATATTGACAGCTAAAGGGGCACATTTGATTTTGGTTGAGGAACTCATTCAACCCAAGTTAGATGATGAGTTGCGCCATAAAATTCTTTCAGATTTGTTTTCTGCATGGCTAAAGCAAAAGCTCAAGCAAACTGAAATGGTATTGTCTGTTTAACATTTCGTGCGGGAAGTCCTCCAGTGTAACGGTTCGTAGTTGCGCTGTCTTCGATCGCCTCGCAACTACGAACTAGATTTCTGGGTTCTTAGCCTCACGAATTTATGAAATCCTGTACTAAGTTTTTGAACAGCTGGTTCTCGCGGATAGCATCAAAGCAAGAGTCCGTTTTCGCATAATCCTTAAAGCGATCGCGATCGAGGTTTATTGCCTTTTGCAGAGACTCAATTGCCTGAGGAACATTGCCTTGGGCTGCATAACAACACGCTTTGTTATACCAGGCGTCAGAGTAATCAACCTGGATTTGAATGGCTTTATCATAGGATGCGATCGCGTCTTCATACCGCTTCCACTTCTCAAGCGTCTTTCCCCTATAAAACCAAGCTTCCTCTAAATTATCATCGATTTCAATCGCTTTATTGTAGGAAGCAATAGCTTGGTCGTATCGTTGTAATTCTCCGAGTATCCAGCCTCTGACAAACCAAGCATGAGCCTCTTCGGGCTGGAATTGAATTATTTTCTCATAGGCAACTAAGGCTTCTTCATAGCGTTGTAATTGATAGAGTAAGGAAGCTTTTGCATACCAAGCTTCGTAGTATTTGGGTTGGATTTTAATAGCTTGGTTATAAGCTGCGATCGCATCCTCATAGCGTTCCGATTTTCGCAACTTCTCACCTTTGTTATACCACCCAAGCTCCTTTCGTCTAAATAACCATAAACAACCCACTAATCCTAAGATTAAAATATTTGTTTGTTGACGAAAAAGGTCATATCCCTGACCTGCCATCTCTGGTGGTACACCCAGGAAATCACTAATGGTATAAGTACAATTCCAGAACACTTGATTTAAGGGTTGCACATACCAGAGCAAGGCAAAAATAATCCATATTCCATACTGGCTAAATTTGTTGAACTGAATCTGAGTTTTTTGGGGTAACCAGGGCTCAATAATTCCATAACCATCTAGGGGAGGAATGGGCAGTAAATTGAGCAACACACCCGCAATTTCCAAGACTACTAGAAATGCCAAACTAGGCCAAATCCAGTGTTCAATAGATGGCGTCGCCCAACCCAACCCAAACGGAATTGCCAATAGTATCGTGACGGCAGCGCTGGCAAAAGGCCCTGCTGCTGAAACAGCGCTTTCCCACCAGCGGTTGCGTAAGCGACGATGATTGATATAAACAGCGCCTCCTGGCAAAGCAATGCCACCCATCAAGAGAAAAAGAATCGGCAGGAGGAGGCTATAAACAGGATGGGTATATTTGAGTGGGTTCAGGGTTAAATATCCCTTATCTTTTACTGAAGTATCTCCCCCGAAATAGGCAACCACGGCGTGTCCAAATTCATGTAGGCAAACTGACAAAATCCAACCGAGACAAACAAACACGGCAACAAGCCACACGGCCTCTTCCTCCCAGGATGAAAAGCTCATTGATAGTCAGATATTGCAATCCTAAATCATTTGTGAGATTGGATTATTTTAAGGAACCACAGAGGCACTGAGAACACAGAGGAGAGGAAGGGAGGTTCTCACGACAAAACTATCAAGGTTTGGCGATGTAATTAAACCTTTGGCTCAACCCTTAATTTAGGTAGTCCCTCCAGTTTTTCTGGGGGCTGATCTTCTTCGGTAATGGGCATGAGGAGGGTTAATCCACCGGGAACGCACTCAACGTCAATGGGCGTCGTGCCAATAATTTCTCCATCTAGGACGACTTTTTGAGGCGGCTCGGTGGTAACTTTGATGCGTCTGGCTCGCAGATAACCAATATCATCTCGTTCCACCGCATCGCCACGAAGAGCCGTTTGCAACAGGTGGTACGCTGATGCGATCGCACCGGCTCGGTTGGCGGGCGCTACTACGGTGAGATCGAGTAGTCCATCATCACAAATAATACCCGCTGGGCCTTGAGCCAACAGAGAGGTTGGGGGGGCTGCATTTGCGATCGTCACAGCACCAGCGCTAACCGTAATGATTTTATCCTGGGTCTCGATCTGTGCCTCAAACGTCTCGAACTCTCGTAGCTGTTGCACGCCGGCGAGAATGTAAGCCAGCATTCCAAAACGGTTTTTGGTCTCTCGATCCGCTTTTTCAACCATTTCTGCTTCAAACCCAATTCCCGCGAGCAACACCATCGGCTTGCCATTGCACAATGCCGCATCGATTACTTTCGTTTTCCCCTGCAATATGGTCTGACAGGCGGCTTCAATTGTGTCGGGCAGTGCCAACGCTGAAGCAAAAGCATTGGCGGTACCTCGCGAAATTATCCCTAAAGGAATATTGGTTCCTACTACAGCATCAGCGGCAGCGGAGAGAGTCCCATCACCACCCGAAACAATAATCATCTCAACACCCCGTTCAACCGCCTCACGCGCCAGTTGACCCGCCTCCACTTCGGGTGTTGTCAAACGAATATCCAGGTCAATCTCTGGCTCTAACAGAGTCTGGATGTTCAACAAATCTTGTTCTGGGTCACCTTGACCGGCAACTGGATTGAAGATCAAGCAGGCAGAACGCTGAATAGTCATGGTCAGTTTTCAGTCATTGATTGTTTTCTCTGAAGTGGGCGATTAAGCCATTGCACTTCTCAAGGGCAGGTTTGTGGCTGGCATGGGTTCTAGCTACTCGTTCCTAGTCCTTCGCTGAACTCTGGATTCAGCTAACCTGATGACTAACAACTCACCTTCCTAATGCTCACCAAATCCTGACAACGTTTTCCTCTCCCTTAAGAAGGGCATTTCTTCTTATCCACAACGAATCACTGACCTTAAACCGATGCGATACGCTTCAGCAAGCCTCCTCAACCTGACTGACACGGCGCAAGTTTAATATGTCACTCATTTTTTTGATTTGGCAAAAGCTACGCTCCAGTTGTTGATGATCGCAAATGTCGATACACATATCGATAATCGCAGGTCTCCCTTCTTGAGTTCTGACCTGGGCATTGCGAACATTGATATTTTGGTCACTCAAGCGAGATAAAATATCTTTGAATACGCCAACGCGATCGATGACTTCGATTTGAATATTGACTGGGTAAGTTTGAGGACGCCCATGAGCGACATCGGTGGGATTCCAGCTTACAGGTATGACTCGTTCTCCGGGTACGGTCTCCACATTGAGACAACCCTGCCGATGAATCGAAATGCCACGCGTGCGCGTCACAACCCCAATAATGGCTTCACCCGGAATCGGATTACAGCAACCCGCTAGGTGATGGAGGAGTCCTTCAACGCCAGCAATGGGTTCGATCTTCTTAGCGCCTGCCGTCGATTGGACTTTGGGAGTCGGTATTTGGGGGACTGGAGGTTCCGGCTGCTCATTTTCCAGGGGTTGCCGAGCTTTCACAACTTCGCGTAGGCGCTTGACGACTAAATTCAAGGTCAACTCGCCATAACCCAACGCGGCTAGTAAATCTTCGACGCTGTGGTAGTTACATCGCTCTGCCGCTGCCTGCATCGGGTCGGATTTGAGCAAGGCTTCAAAGCCTTTTTTGCCCAGTTCTTTTTCCAGAAGCTCTTTACCGCGAGAGATATTTTCGTCTCGATGCGATCGCTTGTACCATTGCCGAATTCGATTTCGGGCACTGGGCGTCACGACAAAATTCAGCCAATCCAAACTCGGATGGCTATTTTCCCTGGTAATAATCTCCACAATATCCCCGTTATTCAGGGGGGTATCCAGTACCGTCCACCGCCCATTTACACGAGCACCGGCACAGTGATTCCCCACTTGTGAGTGAATTCGGTAGGCAAAATCGACGGGTGTTGCCCCCCTAGAGAGCGGAACCACATCTCCATTCGGCGTAAACACATAAACATCATCATCAAACAAATTGTCTTTGATGGTGTCCATGTATTCCTGAGCATCTTTCAGGTCATTCTGCCATTCCAGCAACTGCCGCAGCCAAGTGAACTTTTCATCTTCCGCTGAAATCCGGTTATTACTCGATCCGCCACTTTCCTTATACTTCCAGTGGGCGGCAATGCCATATTCAGCGATATGATGCATTTCCAGGGTGCGAATTTGCACCTCAATCGGACGACCCGATGGCCCAATCACCCCGGTATGCAACGACTGGTAGCGGTTCGGCTTTGGTAAACCAATGTAGTCTTTAAAGCGACCGGGGATCGGTCGAAAAGCGTCATGAACGACGGCTAATGCCCGATAACAATCTTCTTTCGTCTGCAAAATCAGTCGCATAGCAGCTAGGTCGTAGATTTCATGAAATCCCTTTTGCTGCCGCTGCATTTTTTGATAGATTCCATAGAGGTGCTTGGGACGCCCACTGATTTCCAGGCAATGAATTTCAGTGGACTCCATGCGTTCCCGCAAAATTTCTCCGACCTTACTTAACCGAGTTTCCCGATCCGTTCGTCGCTCTGCCACCAGTTGTTGCATCTGTCGGTACGATTCGGGTTCAAGATACTTAAACGCCAAATCTTCTAGTTCCCATTTGACGCGCCCAATTCCTAGGCGATTGGCTAGCGGTGCAAAGATTTCTCGTGTTTCCTGAGAGATGCTGCGCTGTTTCTGCGGACTCAAGTGTTCTAATGTCCGCATATTGTGTAGTCTATCTGCCAGTTTCACCACAATCACCCGAATATCTGCCGCCATAGCCAGGAACATTCGGCGGAAGTTCTCTGCTTGGCGTTCGGTTTTACTGGAGAAGTTAAACTTAGACAGTTTGGTGACGCCTTCCACCAGCCGCCGCACCTCGACTCCAAACCGAGCTTCTATCTCTTCGGGCGTGACTTCTGTATCCTCAACCACATCGTGCAGAAACCCAGCAGCAATCATCACGCTGCTGCCGCCCAAATCCCGCAACAAACCTGCCACCGCTACAGGATGAGCAATGTAAGGTTCTCCAGATGCCCGGTACTGACCCTCATGCAGTTGGTAGGCAAATTCAAAGGCTCGACAGATTAAGTTAATATCGTCAGGGACTGGTTCATTGGCCGCTGCCGATGTGGCAAGCATACATTCCTGTAGCCAATCAGGAACATCGAAGTTAAACCTGGAAGTGGTAGCGATCGCGTCCATAGTTCTTTGCCTAACTAATAAAAAATAGAAATGATTTTAGCGGAACTGGTATGAGATTATCCGTAGGGTTCATCCTCGTTGGTTGTAATTCCTCCTTTCCTATAAAGGTAACTTGTTACAGGATGAGGCTTTGCACGCTCCGTCAAGTGGTTTAAGAGCGTAGGCTGACACGAAGGAGACATGAGCGAGTACACTTGAAGCGAGAAGACTACTCGGCTCATCGCTTCGTTGTCAAAACAGCCTGCTCTCTGGTTTGAGCCTTGAGGAACGGGCTTTGGAGTGACTCGTACCAAGGGTGCGGTCTTAACTGTAATTTTCGGATTAATGACTGGGGGTTGGGGATCAGTGATGGAGGTTTGGGTTCCCAGCCTCCATCGTCCCTAATGCCCATCGGCGCTTGAGTCAGCAGGGACTTCGAGTTCCCCAGTTCCCAGTCCCTAAAAGTCACGCAATACGGTTCAGACTGCAACTTGGTTTTAATCGCCTTTATTAATAAAGACAAAATTCTTTACATTGATTTTAAACCAACACGAGCAAGAATGTTGCCACTATTACATTTCCAACACTATCAGGCATTTCAACAGGCTTTGGCACAACTAGGCAAGACTCTCAGTGTCAGCGATTGGGAGGAGTCTATGCTTTTAGAGGGCTACCAAAACGTTCAACAACTGTTTCAAAGCCAAATTGCGACACTCAGTGCAGATGACGTAGCACCCGAACATGCACCTCGGTGGCAATCGCTTCAGACAGAAATTTACAAACAGATGCGCCTTTTGGAGACGGATATGATGCTGTTGCAGGCATCGCGCAGTTCTGCAACATCCCAGCGTCGGGTTTTGAGTGTGCGCGATCGCCTCAATACCCTGATTCAATACGGCGAAGCGTTACTTCAACTCTAACACTGCCTTGTTTAAGTAACGCTGGGGGTCTGGGCCAGGTGCTGGCTAAGGACAGGGAGCTGCCTCCCTGCCTCGCCGATAAAACCGGACATGAAGGTTTCTCTTCATCCGGTTTTTCAATGACCTGGTGCTTGTCATGCATACCTCTTCCCACATGGGGGTTAGGCGGTTAGAACGGGTTGACATCTAGCCATTCCTCTTCTAACTCTTTGGTACCGACAGCATTATCTTGTGCTATTTCACTGACGTGGCAGTGTCGGTGAAGTATATACCTGAAAACGAGCCGCACCGCTCCTTACGATTAATTCGGCAAACTTGATATGACTGGCAGACTCTGCTTACCAGTTAGGAGATAGGTAGTCATCTCTCCCTTCCCTTTGACCTGGATAATTCCCCGTTTTTGGAAGAGATATTGCTCTTTTAAACACTCATAGGTCGCTTCTGAAACCTGGATGACACCAGCGATTCCCTGAGATTCCATGCGGCTGGCAATATTCACCGTGTCTCCCCACAAGTCATAGATGAAGCGTTTGAGACCAATTACCCCAGCGACAACAGGGCCACTGTTAATCCCAATCCGAATACTCAAAGATTGGTTCAACTCGACATTAAAACGATCCACTGCTTTTTGCATATCGATCGCAAGATTCGCGATCGCGTGAGCATGGTCGCTCCGAGGCGTGGGCAAACCAGCCACGACCATATAGGCATCCCCAATTGTTTTAATCTTCTCCACCCCATGCTGTTCAGCCAGCTCATCAAACATGGAGAAGAGACTGTTTAGCAATACAACTAATTCGGCTGCCGAGATTTGGGAAGACAACTGAGTAAAGCCAACCACATCAGCGAATAAGACTGTAGCATCAGGGAACTGATCGGCAATGGTATGCTCCTCTTGCTTCAAGCGATCGGCAATTGGCTGAGGCAAGATATTAAGTAGTAACCGCTCTGTTTTTTTCCGCTCTAGCTCTAGTTTCTGGTACGCGACTTCTATTTCTCTACGAGCAATAAACTCAGAACGCTGTAGCCGTTCGTACAAATATACAGAAAGGTTGCAGATAAAGCAAAACCAGAACAGATACAGATTCATCTCAACATCGGTGTAAATCTGCCTATCCACCTTCAGATTGAATGCGGCGTTTACTCCCCAATAAAAAATTGGTGCGCTCAACTGCGACAGCAAGTGGAGAGGCCATCGCACTGGCATAATTGTAGCCTGGGTCAGAAACGCAAACGTCCAGGTAAAGACATTGGGTGTGGCGATTCCTAGAATGGCTGTTCCGATTTGCGGTACCAAGATAACTGACAAAGAGAAACACAGAAAGAGCAGTCCTGGAAAACGGTAGGCTAGCGGCGTTTTCAGAAGTGCTAAACAAGTCAACAGGCACAGCCCTACCACCAAGTCAATCAGTAGCCTAGACCAGGTTAATTTCTGCTCCAAGCTACCTGTGCCTAGAGTCAGAAAAATAACCGTTAAGACAACACCGAGCGAAACCCACAAACTAATGCGCAAGCGCTTCCTCAAGAAACTATTGCGCCATACTTCATAGTCAGTTGACCAAGAGCTATATAGACTGGCTTTTATGAAGGCTAGCCCTTGTTTGAGCGGCACAGCCAACTTTGTTAGGTCTCCCCAGGATTGCATGATTGCTGTTTTCCCCGCATGGGCACGTCAGTTGAGCCGATGAATTTCTCCAAGCATTACCGCTCCCCTTAACGCTTCTTATTGTGCAGTAGCTTTAAGGAGATTGGCACAAAAACACGGGTTGTAGATGCACAAGCAGGCTTGGAGTTGAGACATTCTCAATGCACAAGGCATGAATTGTCTATTATTTGACCGCCAACTCCTGTCGTTTTAACTGACGGGGAGTTTGAGGGGCTGTAAGTCCCGCGCTATACCTTCTCATGTTAGCGTCGGGATACACGGACTCCTTAAGCTAATTGTAGAGACTCGATGTCCTTATAATTAGCAATTCCTCAATGCCGCGCTATTTAGAACCTAGGCTTCTTATGTTAAAATATCAGCCATCGATATATTCATGACTGATGAGCGTAGTTCTTAACTACACATACCGCATATACCCAGACGCCCAGCAGGAAGCCAAGCTTCTTGACTGGCTGGAGATATGTCGTGGTAGCTACAACTATGCTCTTAGAGAAATCAAAGACTGGTGCAATTCTCGTAAATGCCCAGTAGATAAATGCTCCCTGGAGGCAGAATATATCATCCCTGCGGATACTCCATTCCCTGGATATTATCGGCAGCAAAACGCCCTACCCAAAGCCAAGAAAGATTATCCCAGGCTCACTGAAGTTCCGTCTCAAGTACTACAAACGACCATTAGACGCCTTCATGATGCCTGGGATTTCTTTCACAAGCGAGGGTTTGGTTTTCCCAGATTCAAGAAATATGGACAGCTAAAGTCACTGCTTTTCCCTCAAATAGCTCCTGACTCCTTAACTGGCTGGCAAATAAAGATACCTAAGTTGGGTTCTGTGCAGATAAAAGTGCATCGACCCATTCCAGAAGGATTTGTCATCAAGCAAGTACGCATTGTCCGCAAAGCTGCTCGCTTTGAAGCTGTCATTTCAATTGAATCGGATATAGAAATCCCCACTGTTCAACCACATGGTCGAGCAGTGGGGATTGATTTAGGTTTAGAAAAGTTTTTGACAACTTCTGACCGAGAGTTTATCGGCAGACCGAAGTTCTTTGTCGAGAAGCAAAGGAAGCTGAAATTGCTCCAACGCCGACTCGCTCGTAAGATAGAAAGGTCTGCTAATTACGAGAAAGCTCGTCGCCAAGTTGCGAAACACCATAACAACATAGCCGCTGCCCGCAAGGATTACCACTACAAAACGGCAAATCATCTTTGTCGAGACCAACAGATAGGGATGATATTTGCTGAGGACTTAAACCTGAAGGCGATGAGCCGAGGAATGCTGTGCAAGCAGACTCTTGACGCTGCCTTTGGTCAGTTTCTGGATATCCTCAAGTTTGTGTGCTGGAAAAAAGGTATCTTCTTTGCCAGGGTGAATCCAGATGGGACATCTCAAACTTGCCCAATGTGTTGGGAGGCGACTGGAAAGAAGGAGCTCTCCCACAGAACCCACTCTTGCCAATTCTGCGGTTATCAAACAGATCGAGACCACGCTGCTGCTGAAGTAGTGCGACAACGCGGTCTGGAACAATTAGTAGCCAGGGACTCTGGCGAATCGAAGGAGCCTGTTGCAGTCGGTCTGCCGGGGACTGGCAAAAATCAGTCTAGGTCAGAGGCGAAAC